>CAZRFC010000057.1:0-7188 GCA_964598975.1 uncultured Mycobacterium sp.
TCCAGTGGGCGAACCCGAAATTCTATGTGACACAGGAGAAGTCGATCGTGGTCGATGGCACGGCCGCCATGGTGGCCACCTACAACCTTATGGTCAAGTACTTCACGCTGACTCGTGCCTACGGGATCGTCACCCACGACCCCGGACATGTTCGCCAGATCATCGACGTGTTCGATGCGGACTGGGATCACGTGAACGTCACCCCGGATGACGCTGTCGGATTGCTCTGGAGCAACTCCAACTCACGCAACCAGATGGCCCGGTTCATCGACAAGGCGACGACGCACCTGCACATTCAGCACCCGAAGTACGTCGACGCCGTCATCCTCGAACGCATCGTCGCCGCCGCCGACCGCGGGGTCAAGGTCAAGGTGCTGTGCGGGGGCAAGCACGGCATCAGCGAGTGGGACATCCTGGACACCTTCTCCTCGCTGCGCACGCTGCGCCGATTCGGCGTCAAGGTGCACAAGCAGAAGAACCTGCGGGTGCATGCGAAACTCATCGTCGTCGACAAGCGAGAGGCCCTGGTGGGGTCGATGAATATCGATCGCAGCGCCTTCGACTCGCGTCGCGAACTCGGCCTCATCACCGCCGACGCGGCCATCGTCACCAGACTTCTCGGGGTCTTCCGCAACGACTGGGAGGCCTCGCACCACTATGAGCCTCCCGACCCGTTGGATGCCGTCGGGCACCACGAGGGCGACTTCCCGCACGACCATGACCTGGTCCATGAGTGAGGACAAGCCGACTCCTCCACCAAGCGTTCCCCGGGTGTCCCTGGCCGACATCGCCCTGAGCTTCAACCACATCGCGCTGTCCTCCTTCGGCGGGGGGCTGTCGGCATGGTCACGCGAGGTCGTCGTGGTGCGCAAGAAATGGATGGGCGAGGAGCAGTTCCTCTCCGCGATGACGATGTGCAGGATCATGCCCGGCGCCAACCAGGTGAACCTTGCGGTATTCGTGGGAAGCCACCTGCGCGGCGGACCTGGCGCAATCGCGGCAGTCGTGGGCCTGTGCCTGGTCCCAGTGGCGCTGATGCTGGGCATGGGCTTCGTTTACTTCACCTTCAAAGAGGTCCCGGCCGTCAAGGGCGCACTGCACGGTGCCTCGGCGGCCGCGGTCGCCCTGACGGTGACGATGGTCATCAAGACCGGGAAGAAGTGCCTGACCGGTCCGGTGCCGATCGCACTGTTCGCGGCGGCGTTCCTGCTCAACGGAGTCTTGCGCTGGCCACTCCTGGCAACCCTGGCGATTCTGGCTCCGCTGAGCCTCATCTGGGCCTGGCCCCGAGACCGCGAGCCCGCATGAGTACCTACCTGTCGCTGATCGCCCTTTTCGGCACGTTGTCGCTGCTCTCCATCGGCGGCGGAAACACCGTCCTTCCGGAAATGCATCTGCGGGCGGTCGGCGAGTACCACTGGCTCACCGACGGCCAATTCGCCGACATCTTCTCGATCTCGCAGGCCGCGCCGGGCCCGAGCATCCTGATCGTCTCGCTGGTCGGGTACGGGGCGGGGCTGGAGGCCGCCGGCGTGCTGGGCGGAGTGATCAGTGGCGTGGTCGCCACGGTGGCGATGATCCTGCCGGCCGCGCTGCTGATGTACTTGGTGACACTGTCGTGGAAGAAGGCGCAGAAGTCGAAGTGGCGGATCGCCGTCGAGAAGGGTTTCGCGCCCCTGACGGTGGGCCTGATCCTGGCCACTTCACTGGTGATGAGCCGCGCCGCCGACCACGACTGGCGGGCCTACCTGATGACCGCGATTGCCACCGTCATCTTCGTCCGCACCAACACCAACCCGCTGATCGTGGTGGGCGCGGCCGCACTGCTCGGCTATCTCGGCTTCGTGTGAACCCTAAGGTTTTTCGAGGACTCCGCCCCACCATGCGAGGGTGAATCCGTTGGCGCCGCTGACACAGGTCAACGAGCCCTGATAGCCGACGGCGCACCACGCGTCACCGTTGGCCAGACGGTGGCCCTCGGGCAGGTCGTCGACGGCGCGGGTGAAAGTCGGTGCGTTCGATTGGACGTACCGGGCGGGCTCTTGCGGGCCAACTACGGTCTGGTTGGCGCCGGGCGGCGGCGCCGGGCAGTACCGGTCACCGCAGCCGGGGCCGGTCCCTGCCCAGGGGTCGGAGGGAACGTGGTCACAGCCGATCGTGCCGTCGGGCCCGATCCCGCATCCGTACTGCGCGGCTCGCGAGCCGTCTGCCTTGGGCCCGGTCGCGCCTGCCTGCTGGAAGAACGGTTTGAAGTACACCCACCCGGGATCGCCCGGACTGGTGAAATTCCCCTCTGCCAGCGGCCAGGTCTGCGGTGGCTGGCCCGCGCAGGTGTTTTCCGAACTCGGCAGCGGGTCGCACGTGGCAGGATCGGCGGCGGCGACCGGCATGGCAGTCCAGACCGCGGCGAGAAGAGCCGCGGACGACAACCTCAGCACCCACAAGTCGGATCTCATCAGGGGATCGTTGCACCAATTCCCCGATTTGCATACGCCCGAAAGCCGGCGGAGCCGGAGCACAAGCGGGGCTTCGGCGCGAGCCGTAGAGCAGGTGCGCGCCCGCGCTCGGATAGGTTCACAACGTGCGAGTCGACGGACGTGAGATCACCGTAACCGGTGACCTGCTGCAACCGCTGACCCGCCGGACCAACGAGATCGTCCGGGTGTGCCTGGCCGGTCTGTTCCTCGCGATCGTCATCTTCAGTTCGCTGATCACCCGCAGCGACTGGGTGGGTCTGGAGAAGTCGATCTCCCGGATCGTCGGGGTGCTCACCCCGGCGCAGTCCAATGCGGTGTATCTGGTCTACGGCGTGCTGATCGTTGCGCTGCCGTTCGTCATCCTGATCGGTCTGATCGCCGGGCGGCAGTGGAAGCTGCTCGGCGCCTACGGCGCGGCCGGTGCCATCGCGGTGCTGGCTCTGTCCATCACCGGGCAGGGCATCACCGCTCCACGTTGGCATTTCGACCTCACCGAGCGGCTGTCGACGACGCTGTCGCAGTTCCTCGACGACCCACGCTGGATCGCCATGCTTGCGGCGGTGTTGACGGTGTCCGGGCCGTGGCTGCCCGGACGGTGGCGCCGCTGGTGGTGGGCGCTGCTGCTGGCGTTCGTACCGATCCACCTGGTGGTCAGTGCGGTGGTCCCGGCCCGTTCGCTGCTCGGCCTGGCGGTGGGCTGGTTCGTCGGGGCGTTGGTGGTGCTGGTGGTCGGCACCCCGGCGCTGAACATCCCCCTCGACGGCGCGGTGCGGGCGCTGGGCCGCCGGCACTTCACCACCACGGCCTTGACCGTGGTGCGGCCCGGCGGCAACGGCCCCCTGGAAATGCTCGCCACCGACGACTCCGGACGCCATGCGATCGTCGAGCTGTACGGGCCCAACCAGCGCAGCGGCGGGGCCGTTCGGCAGTTCTGGCGCTGGCTGGTCCTGCGGGACAGCGAAACCGCGCCGCTGCAGATGTCTCTGCACCGCGCCGTGGAGCACCGGGCTTTGATGACCGTCGCCGTCGGTGACCTCGGTGTCGCCAACACCAGCACCCTGACCCTGGCCGGGTTGGAGCGGGGTTGGACCTTGTTCGCCCACAGCCGGCCACGCGGAATCTCCATCGAACACGTCGACGACGACAACGCCGTCGGTGCCGTGTGGGAATCGTTCGGGACGCTGCATCGCCACCAGGTGTCGCACGGCGACCTGCGTCCCAGCGAGATCACCGTCGACTGCGGGACCGCCTTGTTCGGCGGCTTCGGGAACTCCGAGTACGGCGCCTCTGAAGAGCAATTGCAGGCCGACATCGCCCAACTGCTCGCGACGACGACGGACCGGTTCGGCGCGACAGCGGCGGTACGGGCCGCGATCGACGTGCTAGGAACCGACACCGTGCTGGCCGCCTCCCGCCGGCTGACCCGTTCGGCGATGCCGCCTCGGATTCGCCGCAGCCTCAGCGACCCGAAGTCGGTGCTGGCGGCGGCGCGCGACGAGGTCAAGCTGCAGACCGGGGCCGAGGCGATCCAGACGGAGTCGATCACACGGTTCAACCGCAAGCAGGTCATCCAGTTGGTGCTGCTGGTGGCTCTGGTCTACGTCGCCTATCCGTTCATCAGCACGGTACCGGCGTTCTTTTCCGAACTGCGGCATGCCAATTGGTGGTGGGCGCTGCTGGGCCTGGGCGTCTCAGCGATGACCTATGTGGGGGCGGCAGCCGGATTGTGGGCCTGCGCGGGCGAGGTGGTGTCCTTCCGGCACCTGGTCATCATGCAGTTCGCCAACACCTTCGCCGCCACCACCACCCCCGCCGGGGTGGGCGGTCTGGCACTGAGCACACGATTCCTACAGAAGGCGGGTTTAGGCACCGTGCGGGCCACCGCCGCGGTGGCGGTGCAGCAGGCGGTGCAGGTGATCACCCATGTGGCCCTGCTGATCTTCTTCAGCGTGGCCGCCGGCGCCTCGGCCGACCTGTCCCACTTCGTGCCCAAGCTCACCTTGCTCTATCTGATCGGCGGCCTGGCCCTGGGCGCCGTCGGAGCGTTCCTGTTCGTGCCGAAACTGCGCCAATGGCTGGAGACTGCGGTGCGGCCGAAGATCAACGAAGTCGGTAGCGACCTGGTCGAGTTGGTGCGCGAGCCCAAGCGCTTCGCCCTGATCGTATTGGGTTGCGCGGGAACGACTCTGGGCATGGCTTTCACGCTGTGGTGCAGTATCGAGGCCTTCGGCGGCGGAACCAACTTCGTCACCGTCACGGTGGTGACGATGGTCGGTGGGACGTTGGCCTCGGCCGCACCCACCCCGGGCGGTGTCGGCGCGGTCGAGGCGGCCCTGATCGGCGGCCTGGCGGCCTTCGGCGTACCGACGGCGATCGCCGTTCCCTCCGTTCTGCTCTACCGGGTTCTGACAGTGTGGCTTCCGGTCTTCGCCGGCTGGCCGATCATGCGCTGGCTCACCGCCCGGGACATGATCTAGCTCCCCCAACCCCGAAGGATTACCCGTGACGCCCCTCGTCTCCCCATGGCATGACCTGACCGGACACGTCGCCCTGGTGACCGGCGGCAACAGCGGAATAGGCAAGGGCATGGCGCACGGGTTACGCAAAGCCGGTGCGGCAGTGGCTATCTGGGGCACCAACGCCGACCGCAACGCGGCCTGCGTCGCCGAACTCTCCGGAGACGGATCCGGAGCGCCGGTCGCCGCGTTCACCGTCGACGTCGGCGATGAGTACGCGGTGGCGCGCGGCGTCGAGCAGACGCTGGAAACCTTCGGCCAGATCGACTCCTGCTTCGCCAACGCCGGTGTCGCCGGCCGGCCGTCGCCCATCGACTCAATGTCCACCGATGAGTGGCGGCGGGTCATGTCGGTCAATCTCGACGGCCAGTTCTACACCGTGCGTGCGGTGACCGCCCACATGAAGAGTAGGGGCAGCGGTTCGATCGTGTTCACCAGCAGCGTCTCGATGAGCGACGGACTGCCCTTCGCCACCCACTACGCGGGCGCCAAGGCCGCGCTGACCGCGATGGCGCGAGGGTTGGCTGTCGAGTTGGCGCGCGACGGTATCCGCGTCAACGCAATCGTGCCGGGCTGGACCCGGGCCGCGATGACCGAGGATCTGCTCGACTCCCCCGCCGCACAGACCAAGATCATGCCCCGGGTACCGCTGCGGCGATGGGGCACACCGGAGGACTTCGAGGCCGTGGCGGTGTGGCTGGCGGGTCGCGGATCGGGTTATTTCACCGGGCAGACGCTGGTGATCGACGGGGGCTACAGCGTCTTCTGATTGTCGATCCCTCGGCGCTGTTCTGTCGTTCGGTCCGAAGAAGACCGTCCGCCGCCTCAGGGAATGGAGTCGAGCATCGGATTGACCAGGGGGTTAGCCCTGGCTACACCGGTTCGAATCCGGACACCAGCCATCGGCCGCCGACGTGGGCGAGGGTGACCTGCACGCTGGATGCGGTGTTTGTGGGTGTGTCTTTGCCGATGGTGACTGTCTGGTCGATGAAGACGAGCGCGACGGCGTGATCGGGTGTGGCGGAGATTGAGGCGGCCGCCGGCACCTGTGCGACGGCGGAGATCCTCTTCTCCTTGGAGCCGGGGATGACGACCTCGTTGACCAGTTTCGTGTATTCGTCGAGGAATGAACCAGTGAGTCGGTCCCGTGCCGCGTTGAGGTCCTTCTCGACGGTGTCGGAGTTGTAGCTCAGGATGGCCGTCGCGGCTTCCCGGGCCGCTGCGACGGAATCCGCGGCCGCAAGGGTGGCGGCGCGGTGAAATGAGCTCTGCCAGTTGAGGTATCCGGCCAACGCGCCGAGGGCGAGCGCGAATGCCGGTAGTACGACGAACACCAACCGGCGTTGGCGCTCAGAAACCTGAGTTTCCTCATCGCCTTGGACCGGGGCTTCTGGCAGCGGGTCCTCAAGCGTCTCGGCGCTCACGGGACGAACTCCACGTTAGAGACTTTGGCGCCGCCATCCAGTTGGGCGGCAGTGATTCGCATTCGCCAGTAGCGGGGCTGTTCTTCGGGCACTCCGTTGCTGGTGGTGTTGACCGTGACGGAGACCAGAACCTGGCCTTGTTGGCCGTCGAGTGATTCCAGCCCGGCCCCGGTAACGGTGCCGACGGATCTCGACTTCGCTTGCTTCACAACGTCGATGAAGGGTGCGGACCGGTTTTGAAAGTCGTCGCGAAACGGGCCGGTCGCTGAATCCAGGATCCGCTGGACATCACTTTCAACGTGCTGGTAGTCGATCGTGGTCAAGTTGACGGCCCCTTGCTTGGCGACCTGGACGAGCAGTGCGCGCAGATGGGCGTCCTGACGCGCCTGGTAGGCCTGCAAGCCCAACCATCCGCATAGCGCGGCGAGGACGACAACCAAGCTGAGTCCGACGATGCGTCCGAGCCGAAGCGGTGATGAGGGGGCGTCTTGAGTTCGCTGTGGCGTCATGGTGTGTGAGTGGCCAGGCCGCGGGCGATCACGAGCCGCTGAATCTGGTTGGTGCCCTCGAAGATCTGGGTGATCTTGGCTTCGCGCATGTACCGTTCGGCCCGATAGTCACGGGTGTAACCCACCCCGCCGAGCACCTGGACGGCGTCGGTGGTGACTTTCATCGCCGCGTCGGTGGCGACGAGTTTGGCGATGCTGGCTTGCTGGGAGTAGGACAGACCGGCGTCTCTGCGCCGGGCGGCGTCGAGGTAGGTCGCTCGGG
>CAZRFC010000057.1:7198-15115 GCA_964598975.1 uncultured Mycobacterium sp.
GGCGCTGGCGACTGCGGCGGCCATATCGGCCAGCAGGAAGCCCAATCCTTGGTGGTCGATGATTTTGCGGCCGAAGGTGCTGCGGTCGTTGGCGTAGGCGGTGGCCTCCTCCAGGGCGGCTTGGGCGAGTCCGACGGCGACTGCAGCGATGCCGAGCCGGCCGGCATCCAATGCGCTGAAAGCGATTTGGAGGCCCTGGCCCTCCTCCCCGATGCGCCGGATGGCGGGCACGCGCGCGTTGTCGTAGAACGCCGCGGTGGTCGGAACCGCGCACAAGCCCATCTTGTCCTCTGGCTTTCCGAAGGTCAGGCCTTCGATTCCTGCCGGAATCAGGAAGCAGGAGACTCCGCGGGAGCCTTCGCCGGTGCGGGCGAACAGGGTGTAGAAGTCGGCGATGCCGCCGTGGGTGATCCAGGCCTTGGATCCGTTGACCAGGTAGCCGTCGTTGTCCGGTTTCGCCGAACACCGCAGTGCCGCGGCGTCGGAACCGGCTTGCGGTTCGGACAGGCTGTAGGCGCCGATCTGGCTGCCCGACAGCATGCCGGGGAGCCAGGTGTTCTGCTGCTCGCTGTTGCCGAAGGCCAACAATGCGTGGCAGGACAGGACGTGGACGCTGACCGCCACTGCGACAGCCGCCCACCGCGCGGCCAACTCTTCCAGCACTTGCAGGTAGACCTCGTAGAGTTGTCCTCCCCCACCCCATTCCTCGGGTTGGGGCAGGCTCAGCAGTCCTGCTTGGCCCAGTTGGGCGAACACGCCCGCGGGATAGGTTTCGGTGCGCTCGTGCTCATCGACGATCGGGGTGAGCAGTCTGTCGGCGATATCGCGGGTCAGCGCGATGAGGTCGGCGGCGTCCCGGTCGGGCAGCAGTCGGTCAACCGCCACGGTGGCTCCTAATCCTTGGTGTGACGTCATTGCACTTCGGCGGCTTGGGCGACGGCGCGGCTGATGCCGCCGAGGCCCGAAAGTCCCAGACCGCCGTCGACGACGATCCTGGCTCCGGTGACGTAACTGGCCAGCGGCGAGGACAGGACCACTGCCATGGCCGCGATCTCCTCGGCGCGGCCGAACCGCCCGAGCGGCACCGCACCGGTCCATGTTTCCACGCCGACCGGCGCGGTGAGCCTGCGCATGCCTTCGGTGTCCGCAATCGGCCCCGGCACTATCGAGTTCGAGCGGATCCCGTGGTGCCCCCACTCCAGGGCGAGGTTGGTCATCAGACTCTCGATGCCGGCTTTGGCCGCGCCGACGTGACTCTGGTGGGAGAACGCCAGGTACGCCTGGCCGGCCGAAACGAAGAGAATGCTTCCGCGACTGGCCTTGAGGTGATCGAACGCGGCCCGCGCGGTGTGGAAGCTGCCCAGCAGGTCGATCTCGACGACTGTTTTGAACCCTTTTGAGCTGATCGCTTCGGCGGCGGCGAAGAAGTTCCCCGCCGCACCGGCCACGACGGTGTCCAACCGACCAAGCTCGTCCACCGCGGTGTTTACCGCAGACTGCACGGCGTCGTAGTCCCGAACATCGGCAGGTGTGGCGACCACCCGCACCGAGTGCTCGCGGCGTAGCGCAGCAGCGGCGCTCTCGAGCTTTCCCGGAGTGCGTCCACAGATGGCAACGTCGGCACCCACAGACGCGAAGCCATGTGCCACAGCGAGATTGATTCCGCTGCCCCCGCCGGTGATGAAGACCGCCTTGCCCTTCAGCAGCGTCGGGGACAGGAAGTTACTCAGCGGCGCACTGCTCATTGCGTCGCCCCGGTCCGGAACTGTTCCTTCAGTTTGCCTTTCACGAGTTTTCCGGTTGGAGTGCGCGGCAGCTCGTCAATGAAGCTGACCGAGCGTGGTGCCTTGAAATGGGCGATACGGTCACGCACGTAGTCGATGAGCTCACCTGCCAGGGCGTCGGATCCGGAGACGCCGTCGGAGAGTTGCACGACGGCCTTCACTTCTTCACCCATCTCCGCGTGCGGCACGCCGATCACCGCCACATCGTGGACAGCGGGATGCAGAGCCAATGCGTTCTCCACCTCTTGGGGGTAGATGTTGACCCCGCCGGAGATGATCATGAACGAGTTGCGATCTGCCAGGTAGAGATAGCCGTCGTCATCGACATAGCCCAAGTCACCGACTGTCGTCCACGACGGATGCGCAGGGTGCTGCGCCTCAGCCGTTTTTACCGAATCGTTGTGGTATTCGAACGGCATTCGATCGCGTTCGAAATAGACGGTGCCTATCTCGCCGGCCGGCAACTCGTTGCCGGCATCGTCGCAGACATGCAGCACACCGAGCACGCTGCGCCCCACCGAACCGGGATGCGTCAGCCAGTCATCCGAGTTGATGAAGGTCATGCCGTGGGCCTCGGTGGAGCTGTAGTACTCGTAGAGGACCGGCCCAAGCCATGCGATCATCGCCTGCTTCACATCGACCGGGCACGGGGCAGCCGCGTGAATGAGGACCCGCAGACTGGACAGGTCGTAGGGATTACGGAGGTCCTCGTCGAGCTTGAGAAGCCGGACGAACATCGTCGGCACCATCTGGGCGGCCGTGACCCGATATTTCTCGATGTTTTTCAGCGTCGCTTCGGCATCGAATTTCCGCATCAGCACAACGGTGCCGCCGATGGCCTGGATCATGCCGCACCACCGCAACGGGGCCGCGTGATAGATCGGGGCCGGCGAGAGATAGACATCGGAAGAGCCCAATCCGAAGATCCCGCCGGCGATGGCGACGATAGGATCGCCCGGCTCATCGACGCTGCGTTGCGGCAGAGGCGGTTTGACGCCCTTGGGGAAGCCGGTAGTGCCCGAGGAGTAGAGCATGACGGCGCCGCAGGGCTGTTCGGTCAACGGCGCCCCGGCTGCAGCGAGGGCATCTTCGTAGCGGTCGAAGCCGGGTACGTCGCCACGAAAGGCCAGCAGCATCTCGACGGTGCCGAGTTGACCAGCCACGTCAACCGCCAGATCCCGAAGCGCTGCCGAGACGATCAATGCGCGGGCGCCGGAGTCCTTGACGATGTAGGCCGCTTCTGCGGGGGTCAGATGGTGGTTGATCGCCGTGATGTACAGGCCCGATCGGTGCGCGGCCCAGTAGACGTCGAACACTTCGGCGGCGTTGTCGGACAGGACTGCCACCACGTCCCCGGGCCGTAGCCCGGCATCGCGGAGCACTGTTGCCAGTGCGGCCGAATTGCGGTCCAGTTGCCGATAGGTCACCGCCTCGCCGGTTTCGGCGAGGATGACCGCGGGCTTGTCGGGAGTGGTGCGGGCGTGCAAACCCGGATACATCAGTGTTCCTCCTGGGTGAGGTGGGGTTGTTCGTGAGTCAACGGAATCTCCCTCAGCTTCCCGGGGGCATGAGCATCGACTGCCAGGTCTTTTCGGCCGCCGCGCTGTTCGCCAAGTCCGACTGGGTGTACTGGCGTCCGTCGGGGCCGACGTAACCGCCCGTGGCCGGGTCGTACAACACCCCGGCGATCGGTGGGGGTGGTGGTCCCTGCGGCGGCGTTCCCGGTGGCATGTGCGGGATGTCCTGTCCGGTCGTCGTGGCGTTGGGGTCGCCCTTCCAGTTGTACCCGTCGTTGAGCGGAACATAGGGTTCGTCACTCTCGCAAAGCTTTACGGTAGCCGCCCGCTTGCCGGGTCGGGTCTCACACGGGATGTTGCGGGCTCCGCGCACGTTGAAGGGAGAGTCCTGCGGAACGCGGCAATACAGATCGCCAGGGGCGCGCTCCGGATAGTCCTGCAGTGCGGCGCTACGGGTCTGCTGGGCCGGTAGGAACCCGGTGGTACAGGTGGGCGGCAGATTGAGGTTCAGATTGAAGCTCAGATACGCCCCCCGGTAGTCCTGATTGGTGTTGACATTGGCCAACATTGATCCCTGTTCGATGGCCACCAGTTGAGGCAGCAGCACCAGCAGTTGTTCGATGTCGTTGCGGTAGGCCAGACCGACCTGTCCGACGCTGGCCAGATTGGCCATCAGGATCGGCACGGTCGGTTGCAGCCGCTGCACGAGTTGGCGGGCCTGGTCGAGTGCGGGGCCACCATCGCGCAACACACCGCTGACCGCGTCGTCGTGATCCTTGAGTTGGCGGGTCACGACTGCCACCTGCGATGCCCACGCCGAGATCGCCTGCGAGGTCCGGGTTTGGGACTCCATCACGGGTTTTGCGTTGTCGATCAGCGCCAGCAGCGGATCGAGGTTCGCACGGGCGTCCAGCGACAGACTTGCGGTTCCCTCGACGATGCTCGACAGCTCTGGGCCCAAACCGCCTACGGCCGTATAGGACTCGTCGATCACCGTCTTGAGGTTCTCGTTCGGGATGGCTGCGAGTCCGGTTCGCACGGCGTCGAGGACGGTGTTGATGTCACTGGGCACCGAGGTGTCGGCCAGGGCGATGACGTCGCCGTCTTTCAATGGCGGCGAGCTGTCGTTGCGAGGCAGGAGTTCGACGTACTGCTCCCCGATCGCCGACTGGCTGTGCACTTCGGCTTTCAGGTTGCGGGGAATGTCGATCCCGGATTTCAACGACAAGTCGGCGACCACCCCGGAGTCGGTCAGTCGTACGGCCTGCACACGGCCGACTTCCGATCCCCGGTAGGTGACGTTTCCGGTCGCGTACAGGCCGCCTGTCCGTGGCAACTCCATGGACACCACGTAGTGGCCGATGCCGAACAGCTTGACGGGCAGCTTCATGTAGCGAATTCCCATCAAGGTCAGCGCGATCAGCGCGATCACCGTGAAGATGATCAGCTGGATTCTTGCTTGGCGGTTCAGATGCACGTCATGGCCCCTGATCCCAGTGGTAGGGCGCGGTGAGCGGGTTTGCCGGTGCTGAGGCCTTGCCGTCCAGGCACGGGCTCGGGAATTGTCCGATGGTGCGTCCCCACTGGAGTTCGAGTTGGGTGAGGTTGCATTCCCAGCGGGTTCCGGTGAACAGCCCGGCGTCGAGTCGACTCAGGGTGAGGTCGATGACGGCGGTGAGGTTGGCCGAGTCGCCGCGTTGCCATTTGTCGATGTTGGCGTTGGGGAACGGGTAGGTGGGCAGCACTCCCAGCGAGCGGGTCAGGGCCGGTCCGGCATTGGCCAGTGATTCCAGGACCGGGCCGGTCTGCTGAAGTTCCTTGACCAGGTTTTCCTTGCTTCGGTTGACGGTGTCAGTGGTCAGTGCGCTGAATTTGCTTAGCTGATCCGCGGCCTCCACGAGGTTGTTCTGCTGGCCGCTGAGCACCGCAAGGGCGTCGGGAATGGTCGCCACGGCGCGGTCGAGTACCGGTTGCTGGGCGGCGAACTTGCCGACCAGGTTGTTGAAACTCTCGGTGGCCGCGATGATGTCGCCGCTCTGCTCGTCGAGGTTGGTCGCAAACTTCTCGGACTGTTCGAGCAGGCTGCGCAGGTCCTGCTCCCGCCCACGGAAGGCGGTGCTCAGAGCTTGGGTGATATCCCCGGCCTGTCCCACACCGCCACCGTTGAGCACCAACGACAGCGCCGCCAGGGTCTGTTCGGGCGTCGGTGATGCGGCACTGCGGGACAACGGTATGAGCGCGCCGTTGCCGAGAGCGCCCTGGGGCGCTTCGTCGGTCGGCGGCGCCAATTCGATGTGCAGGGAGCCGAAGATGGTCGTCAGTCCGATCTTTGCGGTGGCGTTGGCGGGCAGTTGGACGTCGCCGTTGAGCATCATGGTCACCAACGCGTGGTTGTCTTCCAACTGGATCTTGGAAACGTGCCCTACGGTCACGTCGCCCACCCGGACCCGTGAATTGGGTTGGATGTTGCTGACGTCAGGCATCTGCGCCTGAATTTCGAACGCTCCCGGGCCATTACCCTCGGTGCCGGGAAGCGGCAGCGAGTTCAGTCCCTGCCATTGGCTGCACGCCGTCAGGGTGGATGCCAGGACCGCGGCGGCCGCACTGGCGACAAATCGTTGAAGCCGGCTGGTTTTCATCGGCTACCGCCGTTCGGGTTCATCAGTCCGGATAGCCCGGCTGAGGGGTCGGCGGGAACCGCAACCGCATCTGCCGGTGGCTGCGCCACCGGAGAGGGCGGCGGCGGAACGAAGTCAGGACGCATCCAGTCCTCGCTGTAGGTGACTTCGTTGGGTCTTGCCTGGGCTCCGACGAACAGGTTCTCTCCCAGAGGGGGGAAGTTGTACTGGCGGTTCTTTACGATGGGGGCCAGGTACTGCACGCACAGTTTGGAGGCCTGTTCGGCGCCCATCCGCGATGCGGCCTCGATCGCTCCGCACAGGAACGAGATCGGGTTGGCGAAGTTGTTGACCTGGAGCGCCCCGGTGAGGGAGCCGTTGGCCGGTTCGTAGATGTTGTTGAAGTTCACGGCGACATTGGGGGCCACGTGCAGGAACTGCTTGACGTCATCGAGGCTGGCTGCGACGGCGTTGCTGATGGAGGTGAGTTTGTCTGATGCGGTGCCGATCGGTTCGCGGTTCTCGGCGACAAAGCTCTGGACGTCCCCGATGACCCCGTTGAGATCCTCGATGGCGCGGCTGACCTTGTTCGGGTCGTCGGCGAGCAGGGCTGTTACCTGCGCGAGGTTGACGTTGAGTTGCGCGAGCAGGTCGCTGCTATCACGCAGTCCCGACACCAGTGTCGACAGGTTCTTGATGGTGCCGAAGACATCGCCGCTGTGGTCGTTGAGGAGCGAGACCGTCTTGGACAATTTGACGACGGTGGCGCGGATGTCCGCGCCCTGCCCGGCGAGGTTGCCCGCCGCCGAGTTGATCGCGGCGCCAAGGGAACTGACCCCGCCGGGCTTGGTCGGCTGCAGCATGTCGGTCAACCGCTCGAGTTGAGTGCGGATGTCGTCCCATTCCACCGGAACAGCAGTGCGGTCCTGACCGATGACCGCCCCATCGGCCATGGTGGCGCCCCCGGAGTAGGGCGGCGTGAGTTGGATGGCACGGCCGGTCACCAACTGCGGCGCGAGGATGACGGCGTTGGCCTCGGCGGGCACCTTGTACTTGCGGTCGAACCAGAACGTGATCTTGCTCCGCAACGGCTCAGGCTGGATCTTGACGACTTTGCCGACACTGACCCCGCGGATGCGCACGTCATCACCGACGAAAAGCCCGGTGCTGTTGTCGAAGTACCCGACCACGATGGTCCGCGACGACCTCTGCGCAAGTGTGTTCATCGAAACCAGGCCGCCCACCAGCAGTAGGGCCAGAACCGCAGCCAGTAGGACCCGTGGTGTGGGCCGCCGGACGGTCACGGGTTCCCTCCATTGGAGGCGGGTTCGCCGGGGGCCGGCACGAACACCGGCGAGGGCGAGGGCAGCGGGGTGGACGCCTGGCCTGGCGACGCCACCGGCGGTCCGGGCGGCGGACCGCCGGGGGCGGGCGCCGGGGGTTCCGGCCGATAGGGGTAACGGCCCGGGTACTGCGCGGGCAGGTGGGGGTCGGCGTTGCCGGTGATCGCATCCGGCAGCGTCAACCGGGGATCGCCGCCCTGGCCGGTGCGTGGATAGGGCACCGGAAGCGGCGGGGTCCCCGGCTGGCCGGTCTGGGGGTCGGCCAGCTGCGAGGGCAGCATGGTGGCCGGATCCAGCCCGAGGTCGGAGAAGGCCGCATCGACGAAGGGCTGGACGAATTGTCCGGGCAGCAGGTTGACCACGTAGGCCTTGAAGAACGGGCCGGAGGCGACGGTCTCCCCCATCGCCATCGCGTAGTTGTTCAAACCTTTGATGGCCTGCTGAATGCGCTCTTTGCGGGTATCCACCAGTGCCAGAACGTCATTGAGTTTTTCCAGCGTCGGCTTGAGCTGTTGGCGGTTCTCGGAGATGAACAGCTTCAACTGGGTGGCGACCGCCGAGATGTTCCCGGTGATCTCTTCGAGTGCAGCGCTCTGGGTCTGCAGCGCCACCAGCAGGGCGTTGGTGTCACGAACCAGGCTGACGATGCGGTCGG
>CAZRFC010000058.1:0-3400 GCA_964598975.1 uncultured Mycobacterium sp.
CCGGGGGGTTGCACGAGGTGTTGGTGAAGATCAAGTTGTGGAAGTCGTACCTGCCGTCAACGTAGGCGTTGTAGTGGCCGGCTGTCAGACCTGCGGCCGCAGTTGGGGCGCACAGCACCGCCGCAGCGCCCAGTGCGGCCGCCGCAGCACCGGCGAGGACATTGCGCATCCTGGAAATGTAGGCCCAACAACCCGGCTGTTCCAAGGGTTACGATCCGGCGATGCCGCCGCACACCGCCCACCCGTTGCGCGCCGGACTGGTGTTGGGCGCGCTGGGGGTGGTGTTCGGCGATATCGGCACCAGCCCGATCTACACCCTGCAGACCCTGTTCAATCCCGCCGACCCGCATCCGGTCCCGATCACCCGGGCCAACGTCTACGGCGTCGTATCGCTGGTGTTCTGGTCGGTGATGACCATCGTCACGCTGACCTACGTGACCCTGGTGATGCGTGCCGACAACGACGGCGAGGGCGGAGTGATGGCGCTGATCACCCTGGTGCGCCGGATCGGCGGCCGGTCCAGCCGCCGGGTCGTCGCGGCGCTGTCCACCCTCGGAATCCTCGGCGCCGCATTGTTTTTCGGGGACAGCATGATCACCCCGGCGATCTCGGTGCTCTCGGCGGTCGAGGGCATGAAGGTGGTCGACCCGGATCTGGCCGACTTCGTGGTGCCGATCACCGCGGTGATCATCATTGGGCTGTTCTCGGTGCAACGGCACGGCACCGCGACGGTCGGCAAGTTCTTCGGCCCGGTCATGGTGGTGTGGTTCGCCGTGATCGGGGTTCTCGGTGTGCGCGGCATCATGGGCCACCCGCAGATCCTTCGGGCGCTCTCACCGTTGTACGCACTGGAGTTCATGGCCGGGCATTTCCACATCGCCTTCTTCGCGCTTGCCGCCGTGGTCCTCGCCGTCACCGGGGCCGAAGCGCTCTACGCCGACATGGGGCACTTCGGCCGGCCGCCGATCACCCTGGCCTGGCTCGGCTTGGTGCTGCCCGCGTTGGTGCTCAACTACTTCGGGCAGGGGGCCCTCCTGCTCGGCGACCAGAGCGTGGTCAACGCCCCGTTCTTCATGCTGGTGCCGGGATGGGGGCAGATACCGATGGTCGTGCTCTCGACCGCGGCCACCGTGATCGCCTCCCAGTCGGTGATCACCGGCGCGTATTCGCTTGCCTCCCAGGCTGCTCAGCTCGGCTATCTGCCGCGGATGCGGATCGCGCACACCTCGGAGTCCTCGATCGGGCAGATCTATGTGCCGTGGATCAACGGCATGCTGCTGATCGCGGTGCTCATCCTGGTGTTCGCGTTCCGCAGTTCGGCCGCGCTGGGCTACGCGTACGGCATGGCGGTGACCGGGACGATCACCATCACCACCTTGCTGTTCCTCTATGTCGCCCGAGTGCGGTGGCATGCGCCGCTGTGGCTGGTGATCCCGGGCGGCGCGATGCTGCTCACCGTGGACCTGCTGTTCCTGACGGCCAACCTGACCAAGCTGGTTCACGGTGCATGGCTGCCACTGCTGATCGGGCTGCTCGCGTTCACCGTGATGACCACCTGGCAGCGCGGCCACGACCTCGTAGTCGCCGCCCGCGACAAGGCCTCCGGTCCGCTGGCGGAGTTCGTCGCCGATCTGAAAACACACGCCCCGGGGCTGGCCCGCCTCCCTGGCACGACGGTGTTCCTCAACCGCGGCACCGAAACCACGCCGCTGTCCATGCGCGCCAACGTCGATCGCCTACATGTGCTCCAGGAGAAAGTCGTCATCGTCTCGGTGGATACCGCGCCGACGCCGCGGGTGCCCGACCATGAGCGGGTCAACGTGCGGGACCTCGGCACCGGCGATGACGGGATCTACTTCGTATCAGCATGTTTCGGCTACATGGAGCGGCCTGACGTGCCTGCCGCGCTGCGGCTGGTGGACCCGGCCCTGACCGACGGGCCGATCGACACCGATCACGCGTCCTACTTCCTGTCCGAGGTCGACGTGAGCTGCGGACCGCAGCCGACGATGGCGCCCTGGCGAAAGCGGCTGTTCACGACGATCTCGCGGCTGACATCCGACGCCGACTACTTCGGCCTGCCGTTGGGCCGCACCGTCACCATCGGCGCCAGGATCGAGATCTAGGCTGGCCTGATGGCCGACACAACGTGCGCGATCGTCGGCGGCGGCCCCGCGGGGATGGTGCTGGGTCTGCTGCTGGCCCGGGCCGGCGTCGAGGTCACCCTGCTGGAGAAGCATGCCGACTTCCTGCGCGACTTCCGCGGTGACACGGTGCATCCGAGCACCCTGAGGCTGCTCGACGAACTGGGGCTCTGGGATCGGTTCGCGGCGCTGCCGCAATCCAAGGTGCAGCAGGCCGCCATGGAGGTCGACGGACAGTCGCTGACGGTGGTGGACTTCCGGCGGCTGCGCCAGCCGCACCCCTACATCGCGATGGTGCGGCAGTGGGATCTGCTCACTCTGCTGGCCGAGGCCGCCGAGGCCGAACCCACCTTCACGTTGCGGCTGAGCCACGAAGTGACCGGGCTGGTTCGCCGGGGCGGCCGGGTGACCGGTGTGCGGTACCGCGGCCCCGACGGCGACGGGGAACTCGCGGCCGGCCTGACGGTGGCCTGCGACGGACGGTGGTCGGTGTGCCGGCGGGAGGCGGGGCTGGTCCCTCGGGAGTGGCCGGTGCCCTTCGACGTGTGGTGGTTCCGGCTGCCCCGCGATATGGACGCCGAGTACTCGCTGATCCCCCGCACCGCCCCCGGCCGGGTGCTGATCATGATCCCGCGCGAGGGCTACCACCAGATCGCCTACCTGATCCCGAAGGGCAGCGACGCCGAACTGCGGGCCCGCGGCCTGGAGGCCTTCCGGCGGGAGGTCGCCGGCCTGGTCCCCGAGGCGGAGGTGTCCGGGCTGGACTCGTGGGATGACGTGAAGTTCCTCGACGTGCGCCTCAACCGCCTCAAGCGCTGGCACACCGACGGATTGCTGTGCATCGGGGACGCCGCCCACGCCATGTCCCCGGTTGGCGGGGTTGGCATCAACGTCGCCGTGCAGGACGCCGTCGGGGCTGCTGCCCTGCTGGCCGAACCGCTGCGCCGCCGGCCCGTCAACAACTCCGATCTGGCTGCGGTCCGACGTCGGCGGCTACCCGCCGCCGCCACCACCCAGGCACTGCAGCGGGTGCTGCACCGCCGCCTGATGGCGCCGATCCTGCGCGGCGAAACCGCGGGCCCACCGGCGGCGATGGTGGGCCTGCTGCGCCGGCTGCCCTGGCTGGCCGCGGTGCCGGCCTACGTGGTCGGCGTCGGCGTGCGCCCGGAGCGCGCGCCGGCGTTCGCCCGCCGCTGAAGGACCCGGTCGGCAGGGGTCCGAGGGGGTCAGTTGAGGGTTAGCTGCGTTGCCACTTT
>CAZRFC010000058.1:3410-15070 GCA_964598975.1 uncultured Mycobacterium sp.
TTTTCGGTTTATCGGCTATTTTTGCTGTTAACCGATGGAGGTGGGCATGTCGCCCGAATTTGCTACAGCACTCGCCGATATGCGACTTCTGCAGACGGCACGGTTGCTGGAGTGGCTGCAGGACAACGTCGAGGCGGATGCGGAAGCGGTGCGTCGCGCACTGGCCGCGGTGTTGGACGCACACGGCACCGTTCGGGGTTTGCGCCTGCAACCTCAAGCCGCCGAGGGGTAGCCGCGCCGGGTCAGCGGAACTCGCTGTGCAGGCCCTTCTTGTCGACCTTCTCGGTGCCGATGGTTGGTAGCGGCTCCGCACGGATCTTCCACCGGGTGGGTATCGCGAAATACGCCACCTCGCCGGTCATGTGCGCGGTGAGTTCGTCGGCGGTCGGCGGGCGGCCGCCGGATCGGTACACCACGACGGCGGCGAGTTCCTCACCCAGGTCCGGATGGGGCAGGCCGATGGCGGCGGCTTCGATGACGTCGGGATGCCGTAGCAGGGCGGCCTCCACATGCGGGCAGGCGATGTTCTCGCCCCCGCGGATCACCATGTCCTTGCTGCGGCCGTCGATGAACAGATAGCCGTCCTCGTCGAGGTGGCCGATGTCCCCGCTGCGCAGCCAGCCCTCGGGGTCGAGGGTCCCGTCGTCGACTCCGACGTAGCCGAGCATGACGGCGGGGCTGCGGGCCACGATCTCGCCCCGGCCGTCGGCGTCGGGATCGGCGATCCGCAACTCGACGGTGGGCAGCGCCCGGCCCACGGTCTTGGGGAAGCGCTCCAGGTCCGCGCCGGTGGCGACGGTGAAGAACCCGCCGCCCTCCGTCATCCCCCACGTGTTGACCATGCCGCGGCCCTTGAGTTGCGGTAGCCGGCGGGCCAGCCGCTCCAGCAGCACCGGGGGGACCGGCGCCCCGCCGAGCGGGAAGGACCGCAGGCTGGAGAGGTCGCGGGAGTCGAAGTCGGGGTGTTCCAACAGCCGGGCCGCCATGGTCGGCACCGCACCCCAGCGGTGGATGCGTTCGGTTTCGATCAACTCCAGTACCTGGCCGGGTTCGAAGCGGCCGGTGGTGAAGACGATGCGCCCACCGGTGATGGTCTGGGTGATCAGGGTGGCGAAGGCGCCGATGTGGAACAGCGGCGTGGAGATCAGGTTCACCGGTTGCTGGGCATCCGACGGGATCGAATCCGGCAGTTGCCGGGCGCGAGCCAGGACGTTCTGCTGATTGGCCACGACCGAGCGGAACGGAAGCCCGACCGCCTTGGGCATGCCCGTGCTGCCGGAGGTGAACAGGATGACCGCGGGGTCCTCCTCGTCGGCCGGGCCGGGGATGTCGGGGAACGGTGCCGTGGCGTCGGTGAAGCAGTCCCGCAGCGCGGCGATCTGGAAGCCGGGCACGTCGGGGGAGTCGGTGATGACGGACTTCGGGCCGAGGAGGCCGATCGAGTGGTCGATCTCCCGTTGGCTCCACCATCGATTCCCCAGCACGGGCACCGCGCCCAGGGACCAGATCGCCCACAGTGCCAGCACCCAGTCGGGGGAGTTGTAGGCCAGTAGGACCACCCGATCGCCGGGCTGGATTCCCAACGGCCGCAGTGTCTCCCGCGCAGCGTGGATGGCAGCGAAGAACTCTCCGAAGCTGATCCGACGCTCACCCTGAACCAGGAAGGTCCGGCCGGCCCAGCGGTCGACGCCGGTCAGGAGTTCGGCGAAGGTCTGCGGCCGCTGCCGATACACCAAACCCGGGTGGCCGCCGTAACTCGACTCGACGACTTCATCACCCCACGGCGACTGCACGCCCCCGATCCTAACGAGCGCGTCACCGTCCGCGAATGTGCGCGTACTGCCCAGTTCAGCGGCGTGGCGGTGCGCCGACACTCACGCTCGCGGGAGCAGGGGCCGGGAGTGTAGGCGCCGGCGAGGTCAAGCGAGTCGGCACTCGTAGCGGGCGAACGATCGGGTGAAACTCGCCCCGCCGTGCGTCAGACTGCGCAGGTCGACGGCGTAGCGCACCAGTCCCGCCTGAGGGACCTCGGCGCGGATCAGGGTCTGCCCGCCGCCGGCGTGGTCGGTTCCCAGCACCCGGCCGCGCCGCGCCGACAGATCCCCGAGAACCGTGCCGACCAGTGCATCCGGAACGGTGACGGTGACTGCGTCGACGGGTTCGAGAAGTCGGATCGAACCGTGTTCGGCGGCGTCGCGCAGCGCAAGACCGCCGGCCGCCTGGAAGGCCATGTCGGAGGAGTCGACGCTGTGGGCCTTGCCATCGACCAGCGTCACCCGGATATCGACAACCGGATGACCCGCCAATAGACCCCGGGCCATCTGCGCGGCGACACCCTTCTCGACGCTGGCAATGAACTGTCGCGGAACGGCGCCGCCGACGACTTTGTCGACGAACTCGAAACCTGACCCCTGCGGCAGCGGTTCCACCTCGAGATCGCAGACCGCGTACTGGCCGTGTCCGCCGGACTGTTTGACGTGCCGGCCATGCCCGCGGGCGCGTGCCGCGAACGTCTCGCGCAGTGGAATCCGGACGTCGACGGTGTCGACGTTCGCGCCGTACCGGTGAGCAAGAGCGTCTAGCACTACCGCGGCGTGCGCCTCACCCATGCACCACAGCACGATTTGATGGGTCTCGGGGTTCTGTTCGATGCGCAGCGTGGGGTCTTCGGCGGCCAGTCGCTGCAGGCCGACGCCCAACTTGTCTTCGTCGGTGCGGGCGTGCGCCGCGATGGCCACCGGCAACAGCGGTTCCGGAAGCGTCCACGGTTTGAGCACCAGGGGATCGCTCTTGTCGGACAGGGTGTCCCCCGTTTCGGCCCGGCTCAGCCGCCCGACCGCCCCGATGTCGCCGGCCATGACACGACTGGCGGGTTGAAGGCGGCGCCCGAGTGGGAAGGACAAGGCGCCGATCCGCTCGTCCTCGTCGTGATCCGGGTGCCCCCGATGGGGCTGCGCAGAATCGGTGAACGCCGAAAAATGGCCCGAAACATGGACTGTGGTGTCGGGCCGCAAGGTTCCAGAGAACACCCGGACGATGTTGACCCTGCCGACGTAGGGATCCGATGTCGTCTTGACCACCTCGGCCAGCAGTGGTCCGGCCGGATCGCAGGCCAGCCCCCGACGCGGAGTGCCCTGCGGTGTGAAGGCCTCGGGCAGCGGATGCTCCGGCGGAGCCGGGAAGCCGCGGACTGCGAGTTCGAGCAGTTCCTGGATCCCCATACCGGTGGCGGCCGAGACCGGGATGACCGGGAAGAAGGATCCCCGTGCGACCGCTCTCTCCAGATCGGTGATCAGGACCGCCGTGTCGATCACTTCGCCGTCGACGTAGCGCTCCATCAACTCTTCGTCCTCGGACTCCTCGATGATGCCTTCGATCAGCGCGGCCCGAAGCGATTTGGACCGGGCGGCGGCCCGGGGCGACAGCAAGCCGATCAGTCCGTCCTCGGCGGGCAGGTACAGCGGCAGCACCTTCTCGCCGAAGGCCTGCCGTGCCGCCTCGAGGGTGGCCGCGTAGTCGGCGCGGCCGTGGTCGAGTTTGGTGATCGCAACCGCGCGCGGCACCCGCGCGTCGTCGCACTCCCGCCACAGCGATCGGGTGGCGTCGATGGACTCGTTGGCGGCGATGACGAACACCGCGCAGTCGGCGGCCCGCAGTCCGGCCCGCACTTCCCCGATGAAATCTGCGTAGCCCGGGGTGTCGATGAGGTTGACCTTTGTGCCGTCGTAGCAAACGGGCGCTACCGACAACGACACCGAGCGCTGCTGCCGGATGGATTCGGCATCGCGATCACTCACGGTCGTCCCGTCGACCACAGTGCCGGGACGCGTCAGCACACCGATGGCCACCAGGAGCCGCTCGACGAGTGTGGTCTTACCGGAGCCGGAGGGCCCCACCAGGACGACGTTGCGGAGGGATCCGATCGGCCGGGCATGTGGTGAGCTTTCGGACACCCCAACGAACTTCCCCGAAACGGGGCCCGGCACACCGTGCCGGTGAAACTAGCCCGCGACGACCGACTTGGCCCAGCGGTAGTCGGCCTTGCCCGCGGGGGAGCGGACCACCTTGTCGACCCGGATGAACGCCTTGGGAACCTTGTAATCGGCGACGTGGGCGCGACAGGCCTCGGCGAGTTCGGCGTCGGTGGCCGACTTGCCTTCGGCGAATTGAACGATCGCGACGACCTCGTTACCCCACCGCTCGGACGGCCGTCCCGCCACCGTCACGTCATAGACCGCCGGATGGCTGGCGACGGCCCGCTCGACCTCCTCGGCGAAGATTTTCTCCCCGCCGGAGTTGATGGTCACCGAGTCGCGGCCGAGCAGTTCGATGCGACCGTCCTCGAGGATGCGGGCCTTATCGCCCGGGATCGACCAGCGCACGCCGTTGATGGTCGGGAACGTGCGGGCGGTCTTCTCCGCGTCGCCGAGATACCCGAGCGGCACATAGACCTGGCGGGCAAGCCAGCCGTCGCCCTCGCCGGGCTGCAACACCCGGCTGAAATCCAGTGACACCACGGTGGTGTCGTCCAGCGGGGTGAACGTCGCGGTCCTGGTCTCGGCGCCCTTGGTGGCGACGGTCGTCATCTGCGCGCCGGACTCCGAGGCGCCGACGGCGTCCATGATCATCAGGTTCGGCAGAGCGGCCAGCAGCCGGTCGCGGACCGTCGGGGACAGCGTGGCGCCGCCGTTGGTGACGGCCATCAGGCTGGACAGGTCGTAGTCACCGTTCTCGATCGCGTCGACGAGCGGCCGGGCCATGGCGTCGCCCACCACCGGGATGCCCAGCACCCGCTCCCGCTCCACCAGTCGAAGGACGGCGTCGGCGTCGAGGCGCCGGACGTCGTCCGGCATGGCGATCCAGCCGCCGGTACTGATGGTGTTGAAGACGCCCCACTGGGCGGCGCCGTGCATCAGCGGCGGGATCAGCAGCAGGGAGCGGAAGCCGCCCTGCACGCGGACCTGCGCAGCCAGATCCTCGTAGGAATTCAGCGGTTCACCGCCGGCCATGAACGGCCGGCCGCCCATGGCGGACATGAAGATGTCGTGCTGGCGCCACAGCACCCCCTTGGGCATGCCGGTGGTGCCGCCGGTGTAGAGGATGTAGAGGTCGTCACCGGTCGGGGTAGGCATGCCCGACGCCGGCGCCGGGGTGTTGACGATCGACTCGTAGTCCACCGCGTCGGGCAGCAGTTCGTTGCCGGAGTCGTCGGCGACCTGAATCAGCACCTCGAGTTCAGGCAGCCGCCCGCGGATGGACTGGACGTTCGGGGCGAACTCGGCGGCGTACACCAGCGCGCGGGCCTTCGCGTCGGCCAGCAGGTAGAGCAACTCCTCCTCGACGTAGCGGAAGTTGACGTTGAACGGTGCGACGCGGGCGCGGTAGCCGGCCACCATGGCCTCGACGTACTGGTTGCCGTTGCGCAGGTACAGGCCCATGTGATCCTGGCCGGACTGGTGGTTCTCCAACTGCCCGCGCTCGGTGCGGCAGCCGAGCCCCCGGCTGACGAGGTAGTGCGCGATGCCGTCGATGCGGGCGTCGGCCTGGGCGTAGGTGAGCCGCAGATCCCGCCAGACCAGGACCTGCTTGTCGGGGATCGTTTGGGCGACGGTGCGGAAGACGGTGGACAGGTCGAAGCTGGCGGGGCTGCTGCTCATGGCGACAGTCTGCCAAAGGTCCATGTGCCGGGGCCGGTTTGGTTGAATCGGAAGATGACCCCGTCTGACGGTAAGAGCGCCCGCATCGACTTCCCATCCCGCATCGGTGTCTGGTGGGCCAGCGACACCTGGCCCATGCCGGCCGCCCAGGAGGTGGCCCGCGACATCGAGTCGATGGGGTACGGCTCGCTGTTCCTGCCGGAGATCGGATTCAAGGACGCCCTCGTGGAATCGGCCGCCTTCCTGGAGGCCACCGATCGGCTCGTCATCGGCACCGGCATCGCCAACATCCACGCCCGGATCCCGGAGACCGCCGAAGGTGCCGGCCGCACGTTGACCGCCCTGTATCCGGGTCGGTTCGTGCTGGGCCTGGGCGTCAGCCACGGCCCGCTGGTGCAGCGGTTCGGGGTGGCCTACGACAAGCCGCTGGCGACCATGCGTGACTACCTGGGCCGGATGGCGGCGCTGCCGGAGATCATCGAACCCGGGTCGGGCCGCCCGACCCGGCTGCTGGCGGCCCTCGGACCCAAGATGATCGAGCTGTCCGGCACCGACGCCGATGGCGCGCACCCGTATCTGACCACACCGGAGCACACCGCGACCGCCCGTGAGATTCTCGGGCCCGACAAGTGGGTGATCCCGGAACAGGGCGTCGTCGTCGGACACGATGACGCCGAACAGCTTCGGCGCGCCCACCTGTACCTGCAGATCTATTCGGGCCTGCCCAACTACCGCAATTCGTGGAAACGCCTGGGTTACGACGAGTCCGACTTCGTGCCGGGCGGCTCGGAGAAACTGGCCCGAGGCATCGTCGGCATGGGCTCCGTTGAGCAGGCCGCCGCGACGGTCACCGCGCACCTGGATGCCGGGGCCGACCATGTCCTGGTGCAGGTCCTCGGCGACGGTAACCCGGCCTGGGACCCGCGCCCTTCGCTGCGCGAACTCGCCGCCGTCCTCGAGCTCAGTCCTAGCGTTTGAACCAGGCCCGCAGCGTCGCGAGCTCACGGGTATAGGACTCGTACATCTCGTCGTGGAAGAGCGACGCGCCGCTCAACTGGTTGTCGCCCTCCCACACCGCGCGGATCCGGACGGTTCCGCGGTAGTAGTTGTCGTGGCGCCCGTCGCCGCTCACCCGCCGCTGCCAGTCCCGCTCACCGGCCAGTTCGGCCGCAGTCTGGCGCTCATCGGTCGCAGTCGTCATAGCCAGCAGGGTACTAGGTTGAGCAGTATGTCCGGCCAGCGCGTCGAGGTGCGCATCCCCTCGCACGGCGAGCAACTCGCCGCCTACCTGTACCGCCCCTCGGCAACCGGGCCGGTGCCCTGCGTCGTGATGGCGCACGGATTCTCCGGCACCCGCGATGACGCATTACCCGGCTACGCCGAGGCCTTCCGCGACGCCGGATACGCGGTACTGCTGTTCGACTACCGGCACTTCGGGGCGTCGACCGGCCAGCCGAGGCAGTTGCTCGACATCGCCCGCCAGCAGGACGACTACCGGGCCGCGGTCGACTGGGCCCGGCACGCCGACGGCGTCGACCCCGACCGCATCGTGCTGTGGGGGTCATCCTTCAGCGGCGGCCACGTGATCGTGGTGGCGGCCGGTGACCCGCGGATCGCCGCGGTGATCTCGCAGGCGCCCTACACCGACAGCGTGCCGGTGATCCGCCGGATGCCGAAAGGAAATCTGGTCCGGGCGGTGGCCGCCGCGGTCCGTGATCAGGCCGGCGCCGTGCGGGGCCGAACCCCCGTACTGATCCCGGCCGCCGGACCGCCCGGCACCTTCGCCGCCATGACCGAACCCGACGCGCTGTCCGGATTCACCGCGATGGTTCCGCCGGAGTCGTTGTGGCGCAACGAGATCGCCGCCCGGGTGATGTTGCGGCTGCCGCTGTTCCGGCCGGTTCGGCTGGCGGACCGGCTGAGCATGCCGGTGCTGTTCTGTGTCTGCGACACGGACACCACGACACCGCCGCAGTCCACGGTCGCCGCCGCCGGCCGTGCGCCGCGCGGCGAGTTGCGCCGCTACCCCTGCGGCCACTTCGCCATCTACGCAGACCCGAAGGTCAAGGCCGACCAGGTGGCGTTTCTGCGGCGCGTGCTCGGTTAGCCGGCCGCGCGGGCCCGGCGTACCAATTCGACGGTCGCGGCCCGCAAGTCGTCGGCCGACGCCAGTGGGCCGCCGAACCCCACCCGGGTGTAGGCCTCGCCGCGCGCAGTGCTGACCTTCAGGTCCAGGCCGTAGCGGTCGACGCCGGTGCACACCGCGGACTCGGTGTCCGGGAAACCGCCCAGGACCCGACCCATCTCCGCCAGGGCGTCGGCGTGATCGGCGTTGAGGTGCTCGATGGCCCCGGCGGCCACCAGGCGTAGCGGATCCGGTTCGGCCGCGGCGTAATCGACCGCACTGGCCGAATCCATCCGGCCGTACCCGCCGACCCAGCGGACCCGCTGTACCCGCAGCACCCAGAGGGCGAAGTCGCTGTAGTCGATGTAGTACTTCGCGGCCGGGACCGCAGCCACGTGCGCGTCGCGGGCGGCATCGAGTTCGGCGCCGACCGGGTGCTCGACGATTCCGGCCAACGTGATGCGGGGGCTGGCCAACGGGTCGGCTTCGGCGCCGGGGGCCACCACCGCGATGCTGGCACGCGGATCGTGGGCGAGGTTGCGGCCGTGCTCGGCCAGATGCGACACGCACAGCACCGGTGCGCCGTCGAGCAGTCCGTAGGTGACGAACGATGCCCAGGGGTCGCCTGCCTTGGTGAGGCTGGCCAGGGTGCCGGCGTTGGTGGTCGCGGCGATGGTGCGGGCCTCCTCGGCCGCCGACGGCCTTGTCGCGTCGTCGATCTCGGTCAGCGGCGGCGGCATGGTGGGCGCGTCGCCCGGATCACCGTGATCTTTAGGCCCAGTCTGATCTTTAGGCACTGCCCGACGATACCGCTACTTGAGCAGCATCCAGCCGACGAGGATGCCGACGGCCAGCGCCACGATCGTCACCGGGATGCCGAACTTCACGAAGGTTTTGGTGGTGTAGCCGCCCGGCCCCATCACCATCAGGTTGGTCTGGTGGGCGATCGGGTTGAGGAACGTC
Organism: uncultured Mycobacterium sp.; assembly: GCA_964598975.1. Taxonomy (GTDB): domain Bacteria; phylum Actinomycetota; class Actinomycetes; order Mycobacteriales; family Mycobacteriaceae; genus Mycobacterium. The sequence goes on from CAZRFC010000058.1 coordinate 12,156, forward strand.
AGCGAGATGCAGGTGCCGATCAGTGTCAATAGGACCACCGGATTCAGGCCGGCACTCTGGGCCACGGTGATCGCCACCGGGGTCAGGATCGCCGCCGCCGCCGCGTTGGTCACCACATTGGTCACCACGGTCGTCACGACCGCGAAGACCACCGCCACCAGAACGGCCTCGCCGCCGGAGAGGTCGACGATCGCCGATGAGATCGTTTCGCCCAGACCGCTCTTCACCACGATCGTGCCCAGCCCGATGGAGCCGGCGATGATGGCCAGGATGTTCCAGTTCAGCGCCCGGGCGGCCGAGCGGGGGGTCAGCACGCCGGTCACCACCATGAGAGCGGCGCCGGTGACCGCGATCAGTTCGACCGGGGCCACACCGAACGAGCTGCCCAGGATCACGCCGAGCAGGATTGCCATGGCGGCCCAGGTCTTACCGGTCTGCGGTGCCTTGCCGGCCACCTTCTGCCAGAGCCCGACCATCGGGTGGTCGGTGAGGACCTCGGCGGACGGAGCGGAAACCAGGAACATCTCCCCGGGCCGGGCCTCGGCCTTGCGCAGCGACTTGGTGGTCTCCGCGGCGACCACCATGAGGTCCTCGTCCTCCTCTAGTTCGTGGACAGTGGTCGGCTCGCTGGTGTTGATCGACACCAGGAACAGATCCTGGCGCGCCAGGCCGAATCGGGGGCTGCCCCACAGCATCCGGACGCCGGCCTCGGTGGCCCGATAGACCAGGACGTCACCGGCCTCCAGGGGCGCCTCGGGTGCGGTCTTCTTGCCGACCCGTCTGACCTTCACGAGTTCGAACTCCGGCGTGCTTTCGATACCCAGTTCGCCGGGTGTGCGGCCGATGCTGTTGGCGCCCGCCGACAGCGGGATCTCGGCGCGCCAATTCAACGCCTGGCGCTCGGACTTCGGCTGCTCGCGTACCAGCAGCGGGGCGGTGAGCAGCAGCACCGCCCAGCCGGCGATCGCCACCGGCACGGCGACCGGCACGAACGAGAACATGTTGAGTTGGACGCCGTAGGTCTTGGCGATCCCGGCGATCAGCAGGTTGGAACTGGTGCCGATCAGGGTCGCCGAGCCGGCCAGCGTGGTGGCGTGCGCGATCGGCAGCAGCACGCCGCGGGCCGGAACGCCGGACTGCTGCTCGAGTTCCTTGGTGGCCGGAATCAGCATGGCCATGATCGGGGTGGTGTTGATCAGCGCGGAGAGGACGCCCACCGGCGGGATCAGCCGGACCAGCGTTTCGCGGACCGAATCCACCCCGGACAACAGCCGGTACATCACCCGGGACACCACGCCGGTGTAGAAGACACCTTTCGCGATCACCAGCATCGCGGCAATGGTGATGACACCGCCGTTGCTCAGGCCGGCGAACAATTCCCCCGGTGTCGCGATCTTGGCGAAGCCCGCCACGACAAGGGCGCAGATGAGGGCCAGTACCGCCGGCACCCGTCCGCTGACGATGACCGCGAGGGTGACGACGACGAGGATCGCTGCCAGCACCTGCATGGCGGTCATTATTGGGGACGAGGCCGCCCGTTCATCGTGAATTCGACTTTCGTTAACCTCCCGCCGCGACCAGGACCGCTCCGGTGCGGCCGCCCATTGACGGCGGCGGTACCTTGTCGTGCATGAGTCAGGACACTTCAACCAAGGATTTCGCCGAGCAGGAGCGCGAGCGCCTCGAGGCCGAACTGGCCGACCTGCGCCGCCGCCGCGACCAGCTTCGGGCGGACCTGCAGGGGGACGCTGAGACGGTCGGTGACCGCGGCGACGCCGCCGACGCCCTGCAGCGCGCCGACGACCTCGCCGGTGTCGAGGAGCAGATCGGCCGGGTCACCTGGCTGCTGGCCGGCGGCAACACCACCGTGCCCGGTCAGCTGCCCAACGGCACCCTGGTCAAGCTGCGGTTCCCCGACGACGACGCCGACATCGAGATGCGGGTGGTGAACTTCATCGAGGAGACCCCGGCCGGCGAGGAAGACACCACCCTGACCGCCGACAGTCCGCTGGGCCTGGCGCTGTTCGGTCGGAAGGCCGGCGAGACCATCACCTACCGCACGCCTCGCGGCGAACTCCAGGTCAAGCTGCTGGCTGTCGAGCAGCCCTGATGCGCGCGGTCAGGGTGACCGCGCTCGGCGGCCCGGAGTCGGTCGAACTGGCCGAGATCAACGAACCGGCCGCCGATGGGGGTGTGGTCGTCGATGTGCACGCCGCCGGTGTGGCCTTCCCTGACGCGCTGCTGACCCGCGGGCTCTACCAGTACCGCCCGGAATTGCCGTTCACCCTCGGCGCCGAACTGGCCGGGGTGGTGCGCTCGGCGCCCGATGGGGCGCATGTGAAGGCCGGCGACCGGGTGGTGGGGCTGACCATGATCGGCGGGGCCATGGCCGAGACGGCGGTCCTCGGCGCCGACCGGGTGTTTCCGCTGCCCGACAACGTCAGCTTCGAGGCGGGCGCCGGGCTGCTGTTCAACGACCTGACGGTGTATTTCGCGCTGACCGTCCGCGGCCGGTTGGCAGCGGGCGAGACGGTGCTGGTGCACGGGGCGGCCGGGGGGATCGGAACCTCGACGCTGCGGCTTGCGCCCGCGCTGGGAGCCGGCCGGGTGATCGCAGTGGTCAGCACAGAGGACAAGGCAGAGGTGGCCCGCGCCAACGGCGCCACCGACGTCGTGCTGGCCGACGGCTTCAAGGACGCGGTCGCCGGACTCACCGCCGGCCGGGGCGTCGACATCGTGATGGACCCCGTCGGCGGGAACCGGTTCACCGACTCGCTGCGTTCGCTGGCCCCGGCCGGGCGGTTGCTCGTGGTCGGTTTCACCGGCGGGGAAATTCCCACCGTCAAGGTGAACCGGCTGCTGCTCAACAACATCGACGTCGTCGGCGTCGGCTGGGGCGCGTGGACGCTCACCCA
>CAZRFC010000059.1:0-3084 GCA_964598975.1 uncultured Mycobacterium sp.
GAAGTAGCCGAAGTAGGTGTGGATCAGCAGGATCGTGATCGCCATCAGCACTGCCTGCAGGAATGACCACAGCAGGTCCAGCGGGTTGAGGAAGGTGTTGAAGTAGTGGTTGTAGAGGCCGCCGGACTGTCCGAACAGAGCCACCGTCACGAACTGGCTCGCCAGAAAGGACAGGATCACCGCGATGGAGTACAGCGGAGTGATGGCGACCAAGCCGGCGAGCAGTCGGGTCGAGACCAGGTACTCGACCGGCTGAATGGCCATGGACTCCAGCGCGTCGATCTCCTCGTTGATCCGCATCGCCCCGAGTTGGGCGGTCACCCCGGCACCGAAGGTTGCTGCCAGGCCGATCCCGGCCACCACGGGAGCGGAGATCCGCACGTTGATGAACGCGGCCAGAAAACCGGTGAGTGCTTCGATGCCGATGTTGCCCAGCGACGAATAGCCCTGAACCGCAAGGGTGCCGCCGGCGGCCAACGTGAGGAATCCGACGATGGCAACCGTGCCGCCGATCATCGCCAGGGTACCGGCGCCCATGCTGATCTCGGCGATGAGACGGATCACCTCGCGGCGGTAGCGCACCGCGGCGAACGGCATCCCGGCGATCGCTTTGCCGTAGAACAGGGTATGGTCGCCGATCCGGCTGAACAACCCGACCGGCATGGCCAACCGGCGGAAAAGCCGCGGGTAGTTCGCCCTCAGAACCGCAAGGTTGCTCATCGGTATCGGATCCCCGGTCAGCCCGCGGTGAGCCGGATGCCGATGGCCGTCACGACCACGTTGACGACGAACAATGCCATGAAGGCGTAGACAACGGTCTCGTTGACGGCGTTGCCGACGGCTTTGGCGCCACCACCGGAGATCATCAGTCCCCGGTAACAGGCCACCAGTCCGGCGATCAGTCCGAACAGCGCGGCTTTGACGCAGGAGATGATGACCTCGGGGACTCCGGTGAGCAGGGTGATACCAGCGGCGAAGGCGCCCGGGTTGACCTGTTGGACGAACACCGAGAACACGTAGCCGCCCAGGATGCCGATGATGACCACCAGCGAGTTGAGCAGTAGGGCCACCAGGCCAGAGGCCAGCATCCGCGGGGTGACCAGCCGCTGCACCGGGTTGATACCCAGCACCTCCATGGCGTCGATCTCCTCGCGGATGGTCCGCGAGCCCAGGTCAGCACACATCGCGGTAGCCCCTGCGCCGGCGACGATCAGCACGGTCACCAGCGGGCCGACCTGGGTCACCGCCCCGAAGGCGGCTCCTGCCCCGGACAGATCTGCGGCGCCCAGTTCGCGCAGCAGGATGTTAAGGGTGAAACTGACCAGCACGGTGAACGGGATTGCCACCAGCAGTGTTGGGGCCAGCGAAACCCGTGCGACGAACCAGGACTGCTCCAGGAACTCCCGCCACTGGAACGGCCGCCGGAAAACGAACCGGACAGCGTCGGCGGACATCGCGAAAAGACCGCCAACGGATTCCATCGGACTGCTGATGCCTTTGCCCAAGGCGATCCCGGGAGACCAGCGATCCGCTTTGTCCGCCATCGGCCTGGGCGCTCTTTCCGTCCACGAACTGATGTGCCGACCGGTGCCGACAACTCCCCCGAATGTAGGCGATCAACACGCCGGGAGTGCGCCGAATCTCCGCCCAAGAAGAAATCAGCGCCGTGGCGCGCACAATGAGGCCGTGCAGAGATATACCGATCGACGGGTTCTGATCACCGGGGGCGGTTCGGGGATCGGCCAGGCGTGCGTGTTGAGGATTCTTGCCGAGGGTGGCCAGGTGGTGGCCGCCGACGTCAGTGCCGATGGCCTGGCCGACACCGAGGCCAAGGCGGCTGCGGCGGGCGGTCCCGGTACCGGTCGACTGACGACAGTCCCCATGGACATCGCCGAGGAGGAGTCGGTGAAGGCCGGGGTGGGCCGGGCCCTCGAGGCCCTCGGCGGACTGGACACCCTCGTCAACGTGGCCGGAATCATTCGCTCGGCGCATTTTGCGGACACCTCGCTGGCCGATTTCGAGCAGGTGCTGAGAGTCAACCTGGTCGGGACCTTCCTGGTCACCCGGACGGCCCTACCGGCACTGCGGCGCGGTAACGCGCCGGCGGTGGTCAACTTCAGTTCCACCGCGGCCAACTTCGCCCATCCCTACATGGCGGCCTACGCCGCCTCCAAGGGGGGCATCCTCGCCATGACGCACGCACTGGCCGCCGAGTTCGCCAAGGAGGGCATCCGGTTCAACTCGGTACAGCCCGGGTCGATCTCCTCGGGCATGACGGACGGGACCGGCCAGTCCAAACGCAGCGTCGGCCCGGGCCTGCCCTCCGACGCCGACTTCCGGCTGTTCGCCCGTGTTGCCCCTGCCCTGCCCCTACCCGAGGGAATGCACTTCGCCGATCCGTCCGCCGTGGCGGCGGTGGTGGCGATGCTGGGCAGTCCCGAATCGTTCTTCGTCACCGGCACAGAGGTGAGGATCGACGGCGGCGCGCACATGTGAGACCCCGCCTTGCCGTCGAGTGTGCCGATTTCCACGCCGCGGCGGCGTGTCGCGCGCGAAAACGCACAGTCGGCATCGCGTTTTTTGCGGAATCGGTTGCCCAATCTGTTGCGCGGGACCCCGAAATGGGCGAAGGTTTACCCCGGAGTACCGAAAGGGCCCTGGATTAGAGGAGGACGGTCCTGACCGAGACCGGCGCCGCCGCCCACCGACAGAGCACCGGGCAGAGCCTGCCGCAGCGCGGCTCCCCAAAACCCCCGGCCACCCCGGGCTCACCCGTCATCGAAATCGACCACGTCACCAAGCGATTCGAGGACTACGTCGCGGTAACCGATGCGGACTTCTCGATCGGCGCCGGCGAGTTCTTTTCGATGCTCGGCCCGTCCGGATGCGGCAAGACCACGACCCTGCGGATGATCGCGGGCTTCGAAAGCCCAACTTCGGGCGCTATCCGACTCGAGGGCGTCGACGTCTCCCGCACACCGCCGCACAAGCGCAACGTCAACACCGTCTTCCAGCACTACGCGCTGTTCCCCCACATGACGGTGTGGGACAACGTCGCCTACGGCCCACGTAGTCGCAAAAAAG
>CAZRFC010000059.1:3094-14786 GCA_964598975.1 uncultured Mycobacterium sp.
GACGAAATGATCGAGGTGGTTCGGCTCACCGACTTCGCACTGCGTAAGCCCGCCCAACTGTCCGGCGGCCAGCAGCAGCGGGTGGCGTTGGCCCGTGCTCTGGTCAACTACCCCAGCGCACTGCTGCTCGACGAGCCACTCGGGGCGCTGGACCTCAAACTGCGCCACGTCATGCAGTTCGAACTCAAGCGCATTCAGCGCGAGGTCGGGATCACGTTCGTCTACGTGACCCACGACCAGGAGGAAGCGCTGACGATGAGCGACCGGATCGCGGTCATGAACGCCGGCAACGTCGAGCAGATCGGTACCCCGACCGAGATCTACGACCGTCCCGCAAGCGTGTTCGTCGCAGGTTTCATCGGCCAGGCCAACCTTTGGCACGGCCGGCAGACCGGACGCGCGAACCGGGACTACGTCGAGGTCGACGTGCTGGGCGCAACGCTCAAGGCGCGCCCCGGGGATACCACCATCGAGAACGGCGGCCAGGCCACCGTGATGGTGCGACCGGAACGGGTGCGGGTGTCGATGGGTCAACCCGCCGGTGACACCTCCGCGGTGCCGGCCAAGGTTGTCGACCTGACTTTCCAGGGCCCGGTGCTGCGGCTGTCCCTGGAGGCCCCTGACGGCTCCCCGATCGTCGCCCACGTCGGCCCCGAACAGGATCTGCCGTTGCTGCGTCCGGGCGACGACGTGTTCGCCGGTTGGGTTCCGGACGCCTCGCTGGTGTTGCCGGCCGCCGACATTCCCACCACCCAGGACCTCGAGGAGATGCTCGACGACTCCTCGCCCGCACTCTGATGCACTCTGACCCGAGATGAAAGGCACACCCATGGCAGATATCGACCCTCGCGTGCTCGCCCAGATGGCCTCGCGCCGGCGGTTCATGGGCGGGGGTGCCGCGGCGGCGGCGGCTCTCATCCTCGGCCCGTCGTTCCTGGCGGCCTGTAGCTCCGACAACAAATCCGCCACCGGTTCAGGCGGTTCGGACAAGCCGCAGGCCCCCACCGACGACGGCGGCCCCGCGTCGGGCAAGTTGCGGATCTCCAACTGGCCGCTGTACATGGCGGACGGCTTCGTGGCCGCCTTCCAGACCGCCAGCGGTCTGGTGGTCGATTACAAAGAGGACTTCAACGACAACGAGGAATGGTTCGCCAAGAACAAGGAACCGCTCTCGCGTAAACAGGACATCGGCGCCGACCTCGTGGTGCCGACACAGTTCATGGCGGCCCGGCTCAACAGCCTGGGCTGGCTGAACCCGATCAGCGACAGTCGCTGGACCAACAAGAAGAACCTGCGCCCCGATCTGCTCAACGCCAAGGCCGACGAGGGCCGCAAAATCAGCGCGCCGTACATGTCCGGCATGGTTGGCATCGCCTACAACCGGGCGGCCACCGGACGCGACATCACCAAGGTCGAGGACATGTGGGATCCGGCGTTCAAGGGCAAGGACAGCCTGCTCTAGGATCTGCAGGACGGGCTGGGCATGTTCATGCTGTCCGTCGGCCAGTCCCCCGAGAACCCGACCGCCGAGTCCGTCCAGAAAGCCGTCGACCTGATCAAGGAGCAGAAGGACAAGGGACAGATCCGCCGGTTCACCGGCAACGACTACGCCGATGACCTCGCGGCGGGGAATATCGTTGTGGCACAAGCCTGGTCGGGTGATGTGGTTCAGTTGCAGAAGGACAACCCGGACCTGAAGTTCGTCGTCCCCGAGTCCGGCAGCACTTCCTTCCTGGATACCATGGTGATCCCCTACACCACCCAGAACCAGCCCGCGGCCGAGGAGTGGATCAACTACGTCTACGACCGGGCCAACTACGCCAAGTTGGTGGCGTTCACCCGCTTCGTCCCGGTGTTGAGCGACATGACCGACGAACTCACCAAGATCGATCCGGAACTCGCGAAGAACGAACTCATTAACCCGCCGCAGGCGACGCTGGACAAGTTGAAGGCCTGGCCGCCGCTCACCGACGAGCAGACCCAGGACTTCAACAAGGCCTACGCCGCCGTCACCGGCGGCTGAGGCAAGCGTCTCGTGGCCGGTGTAGCCCAGAGCACCCGCCAGCGCAGCAGGATCGCCCCCTACTTGATGATCCTGCCCGCGCTGGCGTACCTCGGCGTGTTTTACGTGGTGCCGTTCGTCTCACTGTTCCGCACCTCGCTATCGACCATGGGCGGCTCGATCTACCTGCCGACGCTCACCTTCGCCTGGGAGTTCGGCAACTACGGCCGGGCCCTCACCGAATACCGCGAACAGATCATGCGGTCCTTCGGGTATGCCGCGGGCGCCACGGTGCTCTGTCTGTTGCTGGCCTTCCCACTGGCCTACGTGATCGCCTTCAAGGCCGGCCGGTTCAAGAATCTTCTTCTCGGGCTGGTGATTCTGCCGTTCTTCGTGACGTTTCTGATTCGTACCATCGCCTGGAAGACGATCCTGGCCGACAACGGCTGGGTGGTTGACGCACTGGGAACGGTCGGTCTGTTGCCCAGCGAGGGTCGCCTGCTGTCGACCGGCTGGGCGGTGGTCGGCGGACTGACCTACAACTGGATCATCTTCATGATCCTGCCGCTCTACGTCAGCCTGGAGAAGATCGACTCCCGCCTGCTCGAGGCCTCCCGGGACCTCTACGCCAGCAACCGCCGGATGTTCGGGAAGGTGATCCTGCCGCTGGCCATGCCGGGCGTCCTGGCGGGCAGCCTGCTGGTGTTCATCCCGTCCGTCGGGGACTTCATCAACGCCGACTACCTGGGAAGCACTAGGACCACGATGATCGGCAACGTCATCCAGAAGCAGTTCCTGGTGGTCAAGGACTACCCGGTGGCTGCGGCGATGAGCTTCGTGCTGATGGCACTGATCCTGGCGGGTGTGCTGCTCTACACCCGGGCACTGGGCACCGAGGACCTGGTGTGACGTGACCGTCCAAGCTGTCACCACGCTGACCGAACCGGGACGCAACATCCGCGGCACCTTCAAGATCGGCGACCTCGCGCTGCGAATCGGCGCCGGCTTCACTCTCCTGTTCCTGTTCCTGCCGATCCTGGTGATCATCGTCTTCTCGTTCAATAAGCCGGCCGGGAAGTTCAACTACACCTGGCAGGGGTTCACCCTGGAGAACTGGGCCCATCCGTTCAAGTACCCGGCCCTGACCCAGGCACTGAAGATGAGCCTCAACGTGGCGGCGGTGTCCACCGCGATCGCTCTGGTGTTCGGAACGCTGGTCGCGATCGCCCTTGTCCGGCAACGCTTCCGGGGCCGCACCGCCGTCGACACCTTCATGGTGCTGCCGCTGACCTCACCCGAGGTGGTGATGGGCGCTTCGCTGCTGACGCTGTTCCTGGGCATGGGGTGGGCCACCGGTTATGTGACGATCGTGATCGCCCACGTCGCATTCCAGATCAGCTTCATCGCGATGACGGTCCGGGCCCGCATTCGCGGCTTCGACTGGACATTGGAGGATGCATCGCTTGATCTGGGTGCCGGACCGGTTCGCACGTTCTTCAAGATCACGTTGCCGTTGATCGTGCCGGGCATCGTCGCGGCGGCAATGCTGTCCTTCGCCCTGTCCCTGGACGACTTCATCATCACCTACTTCGTCAGCGGATCCACCGTCACCTATCCGCTGTACGTCAACGCCGCCACCAAAGCCGCTGTGCCTCCTCAGATCAACGTGCTGGCCACGGCGATCCTGCTGATCAGCCTTGTGCTGTTGGTGGTCGGCACGCTCTATCGACGCAAGCGGGTCGTCGTCTAACAGCGTGAGCATCGAACCCTTCCTGGAGTCCATCCCTGCCTTGGCGGTCTACCTGATCGTGGGCGTCATCATCGGGCTGGAAAGCCTGGGCATTCCCCTTCCGGGTGAGATCGCTCTGGTCAGCGCGGCCCTGCTGTCCACGCGCGAGAACCTCGACATCAGCCCGCTGGGGGTGGCTGTGGCGGCGACCATCGGGGCCATCATCGGGGACTCGATCGGATACAGCATCGGCCGCCGGTTCGGGATGCCATTGTTCGAGCGTCTCGGCCGGCGGTTTCCGAAGCACTTCGGCCCTGGCCACGTCGCGTTGGCCCAACAGATCTTCACCCGGTGGGGCGTCGGTGCGGTGTTCTTCGGCCGGTTCATCGCACTGCTCCGAATCCTGGCCGGTCCGCTGGCGGGGGCCCTGCACATGCGATACCCGAAGTTCCTGGCGGCCAACGCAACCGGGGCGGTTTTCTGGGCCGGAGGTACCACCGCAGTGGTGTACTTCCTCGGCCTCGCAGCCGAACGGTGGCTAGCCCGGTTCTCCTGGGTGGCCTTGGTCGTGGCGGTGATCGCCGGCATCGCGATCACGCGAATTCTCAAGGAACGCACCAGCGCCCTGATCGCCCAACTCGAAGCCGAGCACGACTGGGAATCACTGCGGCAAGGCCGGTGATTCAGTGCACCAGTTCAACTCCTGCACGTGCCATCTCAGCCAGGGCGTCCGCCGTCGATCCGGGGGCGACACCGGCCGTCAGGCCCACCAGCACCCGGGTGTCGAACCCGGCCCGGACGGCGTCCTGCGCCGTGGCGCGTACGCAGTAGTCGGTGGCGATGCCGACGACGTCCACGGCGTCGACACCATGGTTGAGCAGCCAGTCGGCCAGACATACATCGTCGCAAGTGCCCTCGAACCCGCTGTAGGCGGCGGAGTGTGCACCTTTGAGGAACACCGCCTCGAAGGGCGCGGGATCCAGCCCCGGAGCGAAGTCGGCACCGGTACTGCCGGCGACGCAGTGCGGCGGCCAGGAGTCGACGAAGTCCGGGTGATCCGAGAAGTGCGGGCCGGGGTCCAGGTGGAAATCCTTGGTGGCCACCACGTGGCCGTAGCCGTGCGGCCCGGCCAGCAGGGTATTGATCGCCTCGGCTACCGCCTTCCCGCCCGCGACCGCCAGCGACCCTCCCTCGCAGAAGTCGTTCTGCACGTCGACGACGATCAATGCCCGCACGGAGTCACCGTAACCCGCAAGTACAGTCAGAGCGCCGATCAACGAAGGAATTGATGATGCCGTTCGACTTCTTCGACGCCGCTGAACTGCCGGTGCCGGCGGTCACCGCCGGACAGGCCGAGGCCATCGCCGCCGAGCACTTCGGGCTTGCGGCGACGGCCACCCCGCTGGGAAGCCAACAGGACGCCAACTTTCTGCTGCACTCCGCCGGGGCGCCGATAGGGGTACTCAAGATTGCGAACCCGGCGTTCAGTCGGACCGAATTGGAGGCGCAGGACGCCGCCGCGGCGTTCATCGGCGACGGCGAAAATCTGCGCACCGCAAGGAATGTGGATCCCGGTGGTGCGATCGCCGAGGTGGACGGGTTGTTCGCCCGGGTGCTCACGTTTCTTGCCGGCGGAACCCTGAGCGGCGACAACTATCTGCGGCCCGCCCAGGTCGCCGCCCTGGGGGACGTGGCCGGACGGACCTGCCGGGCGCTAACGGATTTCGACCATCCCGGGGTGGACCGGGTGTTGCAGTGGGATCTGCGCCATGCGATGCGCACCGTCGAGGTGCTCTCCGCCCATGTCACCGACGACCATCGGCGCCGCGCAGTCGAAACTGCGGCGAGCGCGGCCTGGAAAGTGCTGTCTGTTGTCGCCGAGGACCTGCCGGTGCAGGTGATCCACGGTGACATCACCGGCGATAACGTCGTGTGCACCGACGGCATGCCCGACGGGCTGATCGACTTCGGTGACCTGATGCGATCCTGGGCAGTGGCCGAACTGGCCGTGACGATCGCCACGGTTCTGCGCCATGACGGCTGCGAACCGGCCGGCACGTTGGCGGCTGTGCAGGCATTCCACGCCGTGCGTCCGCTCTCACCGTCCGAGGTCGAGGCACTGTGGCCGCTGGTGGTGCTGCGCGCCGCAGTCCTGGTGGTCAGCGGCATCCATCAATCCGCGATCGACTCCGGCAACGACTACGCGAGTTCGGCGATGGAACTGGAATGGCGAATCTTCGAGCGCGCCACCGATGTCCCCATCGATGTGATGACGGCTCAGATCCGGAACGCACTGGGGGTCGCACATCCGGATCCGCAGATCGTCGGCGAGGCGACTGTGATGGACGTCGATCCTGCTGCCGTGGCGCGGCTGGATCTTTCGGCGGACTCCGACGCAATGGACGGCGGGGTCTGGCTGGAACCGGACTGTGAGGAGCGGCTGGCCCGGGCGGCTCTGGCGGCCGGCGCCGCGGTGGTGGCGACCACCTTCGGCCAGGCCCGACTGACCCGCTCGGCGACTCTGCATCCGGTGTCCCCCGCCACCGTCGCCACCGGTGTGCAACTCTGGCCCGCGGCGGCGATGACGCTGACCGCTCCCTGGGCGGGGCGAGCGGAGGCCACCCCCGAAACTCTGACGCTCACCGGACCGGCAGGCACGTTGGCGGTGCACGGCGCCCTGCGCGACACCGCCTCAGGTGAGGTTGCCGCCGGCACGGCACTGACCACCATCGACGGTCCGGTGTGGATCCAGGTGCGGCGTACCCGCGACGACAACCACGCGGAGACACCGTTGCTGGTGCGACCGGAGTACGCGGCCGGGTGGTTGCATCGGGTCGCCGACCCCGCACCACTGCTAGGCCTGCCGGGCGTTCCCGGTCTGGTCGATGACAGTTCGTCGCTGCGGCAACGCCGTTCGCGGGCGTTCGCGACAGTGCAGGAGCACTACTACGAGCACCCGCCCCGGATCGAGCGGGGCTGGCGCGAACACCTGATCGCCACCGACGGACGTACCTATCTGGACATGGTGAACAACGTCGCGGTGCTCGGTCACGGTCACCCGGAACTGGCCGACGCGGTGGCGCGGCAGTGGCGTCGCCTCAACACCAACTCGCGGTTCAACTACGGCAGCGTGGTGGCGCTGTCCGAGCGACTGGCCGCGACCCTCCCCGACCCGTTGGACACAGTGTTCCTGGTGAACTCCGGATCCGAAGCCGACGACCTGGCACTGCGCCTGGCGATGGCGACGACCGGCCGACACGACGTGGTCGCCGTCGCTGAGGCCTATCACGGCTGGACGTATGCCACCGATGCGATCTCCACGTCCATCGCCGACAACCCCAATGCGTTGGAGACGCGTCCGGCCTGGGTGCACACCGTGCCCTCCCCCAACCCGTACCGCGGTGAGCACCGCGGCACCGAGGCGTCGCGGTATGCGCCCGAGGCGGTGGCGATCATCGAACGCCTTGCTGCAGAAGGACATCCACCCGCAGCATTCATCTGCGAGCCGTTCTACGGCAACGCGGGCGGCATGGCACTGCCGGACGGCTATCTGCGCGCGGTGTATGCGGCGGTGCGGGCGGCCGGCGGGCTGGCGATCGCGGACGAGGTTCAGGTTGGCTACGGCCGCACCGGCCGCTGGTTCTGGGCCTTCGAGCAGCAGGGCGTGGTCCCCGACATCGTCTGCGTCGCCAAGGCGATGGGCAACGGTCAGCCCCTTGGCGCCGTCATCACCACCAAGGCGATCGCCGACGCCTACCGCAACTGCGGCTATTTCTTCTCCTCGGCCGGCGGCAGCCCGGTATCCAGCGTCGTCGGGCTGACCGTGCTGGACGTGATCGAGCGAGATCGCTTGCAGGAGAACGCCTTGACCGTCGGCGACCACCTCAAGGCCCGGATCAACTCGCTGGCCGAGCGTCATCGGTTGATCGGCACCGTGCACGGCAGCGGCCTCTACATGGGGGTGGAGTTGGTTCGCGACCGCGACACCCTCGAGCCGGCAGTTTTCGAGACCTCGGCGATCTGCGAACGGATGCGCGAACTCGGCGTGATCGTGCAACCCACCGGGGATCGTCAGAACGTGCTGAAGATGAAGCCGCCGATGTGCATCACCCGGGAATCCGCCGACTTCTTCGTCGACATGCTCGACCGGGTGCTCAGTACCGGCTTCTGAGCCAGTCCCGCTGCCGCTGCAGGAACTTCGCGTCCACCACCGCGCCGTGACCCGGCACGTAAAGGGCGTCGTCACCGCCGACGGACACAATCCGGTCCAGGGTGTCCGGCCACGCCGCAGGATGGGCGTCGGCACCGACAGCGGGATCGGCGGATTCTTCCACCAGGTCGCCGCAGAAGACCACCGGCGGGTCGCCGGGGACCACCACCACCAAGTCGTGGTCGGTATGTCCCTTCCCGGGATGAACCACCTGGATGACGCGCCCGCCCACGTCGATCTCGGTGTGCCACACCAGGTGATCCGGCGGGCGCACCGCACCAGCGGCCGAAGCCACCTGGGCGGCGTCGGCGCCGTAGCGCAGCGCCTCTGCGCACACCGCGTCCAGTCCTTCGGTCAGCGCCACTCCCACCGGTGGAGCAGCGTAAGTCGCCACGTCCGGGAATCCTGCCGAACCGAGAACGTGGTCGAAGTGGTGATGGGTCAACACCAGGTGGGTGACGCTGCGGCCGGCCAATTCGCGTACGTCGTCACCGATGGCGGTGGCCTCGACCTGCGTAGTGCCGCAGTCGATCAGCAGGACACGGGAATCACCGACAACCGCGCCGACGGTGACGTCGAGGAACGGAAGTCGGGTCCGGTACACGCCGCGGGCGACCTCAGACCACTCGTAATTCACCGTTTGACGGTAGCTGTAGTTTCCGCCGAGCGGCCCTGGGAAAACCAGGAGCATGGACGTCGACCATCCCGAACGCGACCAGCAGTGGGACACCCAGGTCCGCTCGGAAACCGAAGAGGAACGGCTGGACCGCAATTGGGCCAGCCTGCTCCAGGAATTGCGGGTCACCCAGACCGGTGTGCAACTGCTGACCGGCTTTCTGTTGACACTGCCCTTCTACGAACGGTTCGCCGGCGTCGGGCCGGGTTTACAACTGGTCTACCTGGTGACGGTGGCCTGTTCGCTGGCAGCTATGGTGCTGCTGGTCGCCCCGGTCGGAATGCACCGGATATTGTTCCGCCGGCACCGACTGAGGGTTGTGGTGTCGGTGACGCATCGTTTCGCCTACGCGGGAATGCTGTTGCTCGGCTGGGCTCTGGTGGGGGTTGCGGTCGTGGTCTTCGGGACGGTGCTGGGCGGCACGGCCGCGCTGATAGCCGGTGTGGTGACCGCCGTGGCGATGGTGGCGGCCTGGATGGTTCTTCCGCTGTGGATGCGAGTTTGACCCGGGGCGGGTCGGGAACCCGTCTGGCATGTTGATCCGGAGAGTGGCTCGACCGATGCTGGCCGCGGCGTTCATCAGTCAGGGAGTTGACTCGTTGCGGCGCCCGATGAGCGCGGCTGATGCGGCGCGCCCGACGCTGGTGGGTTTGCGCAAATTACCCGAACCGGTCTCATCCCGGGTTCCGGAGAGCCCGGAGAGCTTCGCCAGGGTGACCGCCGCGGCGCAGGTCGGCGGCGGACTGTTACTGGCGAGCGGCCGGCTGCCGCGGCTCGCATCGGCGATGTTGGCGGCCACCGTCCTGCCCGCGAACCTCGGATCGCACATGTTCTGGTCCGAGTCCGATCCAGTCGCCAAAACCCGTCAGCGGCGCGAATTCATGATCGACCTGAGCCTGCTGGGCGGGTTGATGATCGCCTCGGTCGACACCGCGGGGAAACCCTCGCTCGGCCGGCGCGCGGCGCGCCGAGTATCCGAGGCAGTGACCGCGGGCCTGACGAAACCGGCGACCGACGGTGTCGCCGAGAAGGTCACTCATGGACTGCACGCCGGCGCCCAACGTGGCCACGAACTGGTGGATGTCGCCGCAGAACGCGGGGCGCCTCTGCTCGAAGCGGCCCGCAAACGCGGGGAAGCCGCTCTCGAAGTGACCCGTGACCGCGGCGGCAAACTGGCCCAACAGGCAAAAACGGCGGCCAACTCCGAAGCCAGCCGACTCGCCCGACACTGACGGAAAGTCGCCTGTCGTCACCGCCCGGTAGATTCGAGCTAACCGACTATCAGGAGTATGTGATGACAACGGGTGACCAGGATCCCAACGCCTACGGGCAGCCGTCCGGCTTCCCGCCGCCCCCGCCGCCCAACCCGTACGGGGAGCAGGTGCCGCCCGGCTATCCGCCGGCCCCCGGCTACCCGCCCCCGCCGGCGGGCGGCTATCCCCCTCCTCCTGCCGCACCCTTCCCCCAGGCGGCGGGCGGCTATCCCCCGCCGCCGAACCCTTACGGCCAGGCCGGCGGTTACCACCCCGGCTACCCGCAGGTCGGCTACGGCTACGCCAGCAATCCGGGTGGGCTGGGCGTCCGGTTCGGTGCCCGCATCATTGACGGCCTGCTGGTCGGCATCGTGTCCGGCTTGCTGGCAGCCCTGTTCGGATCCTCGGACAGCATCATGGTGACCGGCCTGTTCACCGGCCTGCTGATGTTCGTGTACTTCGTCGCCATGGAGGTGACCCAGGGGCGGACCGTCGGAAAGATGCTGCTCGGCTTAAACGTGCGCGGTCCGGCCGGTGCGCCCAAGCCGGACTTCAAGCAGTCGGCGATCCGTAACGCCTTCACCCTGCTGCCGATCATCCCGTTCGTGGGCGGCCTGCTGGGGGTGATCGCGATCATCGTGATCGCGGTGACCATCAGCAACAGCCCCACCAAGCAGGGCAAGCACGACGAGATGGCCGGCGGCACCCAGGTCGTCAAGGGCTAGTCACGGCCGTTCAACGGCGGGGAGTCGTTGGGCTGGTTGCGGTTCCACTCCAGCCAGCCCACTCCTCGGCGGCCGTCCTGAGTCTGGACGGCCGCCCACGCCCGTGGGAAATAGCTGACCCGCCCGTCGGGTGAATCCAGTCGGACCGGTGCGTGGCCGCGCACCTCGATGGTCGCCGTCAACGGCCCGGGTTCCATGGTGAGCGTGGTGGCTACCGGCAGGCCGTTGTCAGCCAGAACGGCATCGGCGATCACCGAGGTGGTTTCGATGACGGGCTGGCCGGGTGGTTCGATGTAGCCGACGCTGACCGGCGGCATGCCGGGGATGTGTAGATCCACCCCGTGCAGGTGGGTGCCGTCATCGAGGTGCAGTGCACTCCACACCCAGTCCATGCTCCACCAATCCCGCACCCCGTGGCTGTGGTCACGCTGGCCGGGGACCTCGGTGAACCGGTAGGTGCGGCCGTCGACGGTGATGCTTCCGCTTACCGTGCAGGGGATCTCGTAGCGG
Organism: uncultured Mycobacterium sp.; assembly: GCA_964598975.1. GTDB lineage: Bacteria > Actinomycetota > Actinomycetes > Mycobacteriales > Mycobacteriaceae > Mycobacterium. Next base: position 14,200 of record CAZRFC010000059.1, read on the forward strand.
GTGGCGATCCGGTAGGCGTAAGGCGTACCGGTGGTGCTCCACGTCAGGTCCATTCCGAGATCGGTGTCACGGCCCGACGCGCCGCGCAGCAGGGCCGAGGGGTCGTCGTAGGCCTGCGCCGGGCCGCTGACCGCGACCTGGTACTCCTGCAGCGGAACCGTTGCGGCGTGGCGCAGTTCGGTCGTGCCGCTGCGGATGTCGTTGGGGTTCTCCGGTAGTGCCGCCTGGAAATCCACACACGCCACCGTCGGGATATCCGGGCCGCACACCAGTGCGTTGATCCAGGCGACGTTCTGGTTGGGCATCAGCCCAAGCCGGATCCAGCCGCCGATACCCTGCTCGGGGTCGGCGAAGTCCCAGTACCAGCTTTCGTTCCACAGCGGTTCCTCACCCGGGGTGTGGGCGGCTTCGTCGGCCGGATCCGGTTGCAGCGCTTGGCTTTGCGTAGGCTGGGGAAGAACCTCAAGTGCACCGGTGTCCAGGACGTGGCTGCTGTGCCGGTCCAGCATCGTCAGGAACATCTGGTCGCCGCGCTCGGTCTGCACGACGAGCATCGACGACACGCACGCCATCGTCACCCCGAAGAA
>CAZRFC010000060.1:0-14762 GCA_964598975.1 uncultured Mycobacterium sp.
GTGTAGTGCCACATCCGGTCCCGGTTGACCTGTCGCACTGCGGCGGCGGCGGCGATGTCGAGAATCCGGCCGTCGACGTACTCGGGCACTCCGGTGATCATCGACTTGGGCGGGGTGCCCATCCGGGCCGGCCAGTTGCGCCGCACGATGTCGTGGTTGCCGCCGATCCCGCCGGTGGTGAGGATCACCGCTTGGGCACGCAGTTCGAAGTCGCCGACCTGATCCCGGTTCGACGGTGCACCGCGCGGCGCATCGTCGGGCGCCAGCACCGCTCCGCGCACCCCGGTGACGGCACCGTCGGTGAACACCAGCTCGTCGACACGGTGGCGGTGGTGCAGCGTCAGCCGTCCGCCCGCCGCAGCCAGCGCCGACTTCACGAACGGCTCGACCACCCCGGTGCCGGTCCCCCAGGCGACGTGAAAGCGGGGAACGGAATTGCCGTGCCCGTCGGCCCGCAGGTCGCCGCGCTCAGCCCAGCCGACCGTTGGCAGGAACGTGATGCCATGGCCGAGCAGCCAGGAGCGCTTCTCCCCGGCGGCGAACTCGACGTAGGCCCGCGCCCACTTCACCGCCCAGGAGTCCTCGTCGTCGAGCCGGTCGAAGCCGGCGCTGCCGCGCCAGTCGCTCCAGGCGAGTTCGAAGGAGTCCTTGACGCCCATCCGGCGTTGCTCGGGGCTGTCGACCAGGAACAGCCCGCCGAACGACCAGAACGCCTGCCCGCCAAGATTGGCCGCGTTCTCCTGATCAACCAGTGCCACCCTCTTGCCCCGGCTGGTCAGTTCGTGGGCCGCGACCAGCCCGGCCAGTCCGGCACCGACGACGATGACGTCTGCATCCATCTCATGCCCTCCCAGGAGTTTCGCCCTAACCGTACCGGGGTGTCGGTATCACGATCGGCTTCTGGACTCCCGCCGGGCTTTACGCGGAGCCGACTCAACCGCCGAGGCTTCGGCCCTCGGCGTGGCGGCCTGGATTCGGCGCGCCTGCGCCGGCGCCGCGGCCCGGGGGTGACGCTGCAGTACGCCGTTTGAGAGGTACGGGCGCGGATCGCCAGGCTCGTCGTTACGGGAGTAGGCGCGGTCGATGGTCGGCCGAAGTGCGTTGTCCAACCTGTCCACAGCACGGTCCGGCGCACCCACGATCCGCAGCAACTCGGTCAGTGGGAGTTGTTCGGTGGGAACGAAGTAGGTGGTCTCCGTCGCGCCCTTGGAGTTGACGGCGACGGTGACGTTCTCCGGCGGGATGTCGGAGGGCACGTCGCTGTTGATCTGATGCAGGAACAGCATGCCCATGACCGAGTTCGCCAGCGCGACGAGATTCCACGGGCGGTCGGGGAAGTCTCCAAACGGGTCGTACTCGTGGATGACGACCGCGGTGTCGTACCGGCTCTCGACTGGTTGGGTGACGGTGACGTCGACGATCGGAATGTGGAACTTGTCGGGGAACAGGGTGTTGGCCAGACCGCGCATCGGGTGGTTGAACATCAGGAAGCTCAATTGGTCGACCGGCGGTCCGGTCGGGTCGTTCTCCAGCCTGGCGCGTTCGGCGTCGATCACGACGGTTCCCTGGGACTGCCCGACGACGACAACCGGACCGGAGGCCGATCTGATCGCGGCATCAAGGTTGTCGACGCCGGTCGCGATGTGATCCCCGATGGTGGCGGGCGGGAACAGTCTTCCCGGGTAGTCGATGACGACCGACGGAGTGCCGGGATGGAAACCGGCACCGATCTCGAGGTTCGGCGTGACGTACTTGTAGAACAGCGGAATGGGCGGGACCTTGTCCAGCAGTGCGTACTCGGCTCCGCCGAGGATGAACCGGGTGGGAACGGTGTCCGCATTGGCTGTGGGGGGCACTGCCAGCGATAGGGCCAGACAGGCGCCGACCGCGTACGCGAAGCGGGTCAGCGCCATGAGCAAAAACGTACCGCCTGCGTCAATTTTGCGTGGCCGATGTGACGCCAGTGGTTTAAAGGCCAACAGATCAGGGAAACCGCTTGCGGTGACCCTCGCTCCCATCGCCCTTGAGCCTGCGCTACCCACGGCCCGGGGGCCGCTTTCCATGGCCGTGGTCAACCTGCTCACCGAGCGTGCACCCAAGTTCCGGTTGGACCGGATCGAGGCGCCCGTCGGCGAGTCCGACCCGTACGGGATCGACGTCCAACTCACCCTGTACATCTGCTACGAACTGCACTACCGCGGCTTCGCGGAGGTCGATCCCGGGTGGGAGTGGAACCCGGGGCTGCTGCATCTGCGGGCCCGCCTCGAGGAGGCATTCCTCGATGAGGTGCGCCGCGATGTCGGTGACATCGACACCAGCTCCGCCCGGGAGATGGGCCGACTGTCGGCCGAACCCCCCAACGGCTCGCCGACCGCGGGTCCGTCGCACTATCTGCGCAGCCACGGCAACTGGGACCAGATGCGGGAGTATTTCGTTCACCGCTCGCTCTACCACCTCAAGGAAGGTGATCCGCACGCCTGGGCCATCCCCCGGCTCACCGGTCAGGCCAAGGCGTCCTTCGCGGCGGTGGAGTTCGACGAATTCGGTGCCGGCCGCGGCGAACGGGTGCACCAGCAGCTCTTCGCCGACCTGATGCTCGCCGCGGACCTCGACCCCAGCTATCTGGCATACTTCGACCAGGTCCCCGCGGAGTCGCTGGCCGTGGTGAACCTGATGTCGCTGTTCGGTCTGCACCGCAGCTACCGCGGTGCCGCGGTGGGCCACTTCGCGGCCACCGAAATCACGTCGTCACCGGGGTCACGCCGGCTGCTGGACGCGTTGCTGCGACTGCGGGCGCCGGATGCGTGCCGCCAGTTCTACTCCGAGCACGTCGAGGCCGACGCCGTACACGAGCAGATAGTGCGCACCGACGTGGTCGGCGACCTCGTCAACCGCGAACCCGCCCTCGAATCCGATGTGGTCTTCGGGATGCGCGCGTTCGAGGTACTCGAGGACCGGTTCGGCCGACATCTGATGGATAGTTGGCGCGAAGGCCGCACGTCGCTACGCCGGCCGCTGGCCTAACGCCCGACGGCACCGGTGGCTGGTGTCGCACAACGGATAATCACGGCTGCGCCGGCATGTACAGACTGCCACCGTGAACCGCTCTGAGACGACAACTTCGCCGTCGGGCGTCTCGATGCGCACGGGGCCCTCGATCAGCAACGGTCCGCCGGCGATCACGCGCACCCGACGGGGTGCGTGGTCGGTCACGGCTTGTCCGCCCGAATGACGACGAGTTGCTCGACCCGCTGTCCGATGCGGATCAATCCCGTCGCCTCGAAACGGCGCGCCCGCGCCGTCAACACCGGCCCGAACGGAATCCACTGGGCAGCAACGATATCGGCACGAAGACCCTCACGTCGGAGCTTACGTAACGACAGTCGTGGATCAGCAAGTTCGGACTGCACCAGCAGCAGGGTGCCGCCCGCCGCGAGCAATTCGGGAGTGGATGCGCAGAGCGGGTCGAGTACCAGTCGGCCGTCCGGTCCGGCGTCCCACGCCCATGCGGGCCCGATGTGATCGGGCAGTGGATCAACGCCGGGAACCGTTGGCACGTAGGGCGGATTGCACACCACGATGTCGTACGGGCCGGCCGCGACGGCACTCCTATGGTCGCCGCTTTTCACCTCCACCGCCACACGTGCGGTAGCCGCGTTGGACCGCGCACATCGCACGGCATCGGGACACACATCAAAGGCCGTCACGCTGGCTGCCCCGAGTTGCGCCGCGGCGATCGCGACCACCCCGCTGCCCGTGCACAGATCCAGTACGGATCGCCCCGCCACATCTACCCGGCGCCGGATCTGGGAAATCAGCAGGCTCGAATCATGCTGTGGCGGATAGACACCCACACGTGCGGTCACCGCATCGAAGGAGAGCACAGTCACCCTGGGAAAGATGCCCGAATCCGGGCTCGTTAAACCCGGGGGGTTTGCCGGTCCAGATCGCCGGGAAGCTGATCGGGATGAAAGCCTCCGAGATCGCGGCATTGCCGATCACCGCAGGTGCCGCGCTGCGTCACCGCCGACTGTTCCACCCGACCGGTGTGCTGGCCACCGGTTCCATCGAGCGAATGGCGCCGCCGAGGGTGGGCCTGCCCATCGAGTCGGGCGATGTCACCGGCCGGGTCTCCAAGGCGCTCGGTACCCCCGGCGGTCTGCCCGACGCAGCCGGTTTGGCGTGGCGGATGTCACCGGCACCGTTCGCCGCGACGCCGTGGGATGTGCTGCTGGTTTCGGCGGGCCTGGGTTCGGGTTCGGCTGTGGCCAACCGGATGTTGCTGAGGCCGGTCACCTCGTGGGCGCAGGCCGTCTACTCGAACTTGATGCCGCTCTGCTACCGCGACGACTACGGCGAGTCGGGCCTGTGGTGGCTGCGAGCCCGGCTGCGCACCGCGCTGCCCACCGGCGGGTTGGCGCTGGAGACGATCCGCGAACAGATCGACTCCGGCGGAGTGGAATTCGAGATCGAGCAGGCCCGCGACGGCGCCGGCTTCGCCCCTGTCGCCGCGCTCAGGCTGACCAACGCCGTGCGCACCGATGAACACCACGATGTCGCGTTCGACCCCGTCCGGCACAGTGCACCCGGGGTCGCCGTGTGGCCGTCGTGGTTGCGGAACGCGCGCCAGGTGGCTTACCGCAGCAGCCGGGAGGGCCGGCACGCCGAGTGATCAGTCCGGGGGTTCTTGCTCGGGAGCCGGGGCGACGTCCGGCGTCGTGCTCTGGCCGTCCTTCTCCAGCCGCGCGGCGCGGACGGGTTCCTTGTCCTGGTGATCGTCGGTGTAGTCGGCGAAGTCCTCGGAGTCACTTGTCCGTTCCGTCATGGGCGACGGGGTAACCGAATGGGCTCGGGGCGAAACCCCGGCGGCTAGAGCCGGTCCTTGACCGCCGCGGACAGCCGCGACCCGTCGGCCTTGCCGGCCGCGATCGCGGTGGCCGCCTTCATCACCATGCCCATCTGCTTGACCGACGGCCGCTCCCCGATTTCCTCGGCCACCTGGGCGATGGCGGTGTCGACGACGTCAGCCACCTCCGCATCGGTGAGCGGGGTGGGCAGATACTCGTCGATGATCCGGCCCTCGGCGTGCTCCTCGGCGGCGAGTTCGCCGCGGCCGTTCTGGGTGTAGATCTCGGCGGCCTCACCGCGGTTCTTGGACTCCCTGGCCAGCACCTTGAGCACGTCCTCGTCGCTGAGTTCCCGGGCCTGCTTTCCGGAGACTTCCTCGGTCTGGATGGCGGCCAGCAGCATCCGCAATGTCGCGGTGCGCAGCTTGTCCTGGCTCTTCATCGCGTCGGTGAGGTCGGATCGCAGCTGATCCTTCAGTTCGCCCATGTCGCCCTACGCTACGCGGATGTGGCGTCGGGATATCCGATAACCCCGGTCACTTGGCTGGATAGGGCGATCAGCAAACTAGATCCGCAGCGCGGGAGCCAGCGCGCTCAGCGGAATACGAGGCTGCACTACACCACCCGTCATGGACCACTGCCAAGCACCCGTGGTGAAGTCGATCGGTGTGTCCCGGGCCACCGGATAATCCGGCATGTAGAGGATCAGCTCGTTCGGGGTCAGCGCCCACGCCTTGTAGCCGCCGGAGAACACCTTGTCCGGAGTCCACCGGTCGGGTCGGAACGGATAGGTGTTGGGCTGGTGCGGCGGCACCGCCTGGTCCAGCGCTGCCTGGATGTAGGGCGCTCCCAGGTTGGGAATCGCGCTGATGTCGACCACATCGGACAATTGGACCGGCGTACCGGTTGCCGAGTTGAACGAGAAAGTCCGGTAGGCGCTCTGGATGGCCGGCCCCTCGAGGCGGCCGGTGCTCTCGGAGTCGTACGTCTCGTGGAACACCACGGTATGGATGTTCCCGTGATGGAACACTTCGAAATTCTCTGTGCCCCGGCTGTTTTGGTACATCTGGGCGGCTGCGTTGCGCCAGTTGTTCATCAGCGTGGTGAGATAGCTGCTGATCGCGCCACCGATGACCGGGTTGTCAGCCTCGGCCGGGATGGCAATGTCGATCTCGCGGACGGCGCCTCGCTGAGAAGTCACCGAAGCGTGGCAGTACAGCCCGTTCCACTGCCCGCCCATCTGACCGCATAGCGACTCGGCCGATGCTTCAGCGCTCGGCGCCGACAGCAAAGAGGCCGCCGCGGCGATCACCGCACCGACGAGTCCGCCCACCCGCATCGCTGTCCGCATTGATCTTCCTCTGATTTAAGGGAGCTCGATCTTGCTGGCTTTCCAGCCACCGTCGACCTTTTCCAAGGTCATCTTCATCCGGCTCCGGTCGATACGCGGGTCGGGGAGCTTTGTGTTGGCAACCGACTGGTCGACGAACAGTAGAACGACGGCTTTGTCCTTGCTCGCCGACTGCACCGCCGAATCCACAACCACGCCGTGGGCGGTCGCCTTGTTCTCGATCAGCAGCTGGCGGAGTTCCACGCTGGACTTGGAATACATGTCCTTGAACTCTCCGGTCGCGCCGTCGAGGACCTGTTTGAAGTTCTCGTCGACATTGTTGGAGTCCACACTGGTGAGTACCTGTGCGTAGGACACCGCCGCCCGCTGGGCGCTCTCGCGGGCCGTGTCGAGTTGGCTCTGCTGCCAGAACTGCCATCCGAAGAACCCCGCACCTGCCAGCGCGGCGACGAGCGCACCGATCATCGCCGGCAACAGGAAGCCGGGCCGCGACGCCGTGACGGCCTCCGACGCGGCGATGGCTTCCTCGCCGGCGATAACCTCCTCGTCGGCAACAGTCCCGGTTTCGTCGTCGGCCAGAATTGCTTCGACCATCACCTTGTCGATGACCGCGTCGTCCTTGTTGTCCAACTTGTCCGCAGCCTCTGGGTTCTCAGGGGCCTGGGCTCCTTCATCGGTCATGACTGGCATTGTGGCGCATCTCTCCTGCACAGCATCAGCGGGGCGGCTCGATCGGCAGCGTCGGACCACCGTAGGGGGTCGGGATGGCGTACCGGCCCTCAGGCGCGGGGTCGGTCCGCTTACCCAGATCGGCGTTCATAGGCGGCCCGTAGGTGTCGTCGCCAGCCGGCCGCGGTGCGTTCTTGGCGCCGCGGATCAGCACCGCCGGATCGGTGTCGCGGCAGTAGGTGTACATGAAGGGCTCCGGGTAGTCCGCCGACGCCGGGGCCATCCGGGGCGTGCCGTAGTCGCAGCTGTACCGCGGATAGATATCGGCGTTCACCCAGAAGCCGTTGTCGTGGATGATGCTGCTCAACGAGTCGAACAGCGATCCGCGGTAGGTGGGGAACAACGCGTTGAGCGCCGGCACGCGCAGATACATGATCTCAGAGGTCGTGGTCAGGTCGCCGAGCAGTTGCACCATGGTGTCGGAGTTGTCGTCGAACAGCCTATCCACCGCTCCGAACGTCTTGGGGCCCTCAGAGGTGAGGGTGCGGAAGCCTCCGGTCATCCGGTTCACCCCGCCGAACACCTCGTTGAAGTTGCCGGTCGCGACCTTCATGCCCTCTTGCTTGTCGGACACCAGTTGCAACGTCACCCGGCTGGTGTTGAGCATCTGGGTGGTCTGCGGCAGTACCCCGTCCAGGGTGGAGAGCAGGAACAGCCCGCCGTCGATGAGATCGTTGAGCTTCTTCGGGCCGTCCTTGCTCATGCCGAGTTCGTTTTTGATGATCTCCATCTTTTTGGTGTCGACCTGCTTGAGCATCCCGTCGGAGTGGGCGAGCAACTCGCCCAGCGTCACCGGGATCTCGGTCTTGCCCATCGCGAAGGTGGAACCGTCGGACAGGAACGGCGCCTCGCCGTTGCCGCCGTCGAAGTCGAGGTACTGCTCACCGGCCGCCGACAGACCGGCGACGCGGGCCCTGCTGGATTCCGAGAGTTCAACGCCGTCGTTCAACTTGATCCTGGCGTCGACCCCGTCCGGCGTCAGCGCCAGATGCTCGATCTTGCCGATCTGAATCCCGCGCAGCGTGACGTCCTGGTTCGCCAACAGACCGCCGGATGCCGGCAGTTGAACATTGACCCGATAGACGCCCTTGAGCGGGTTCCACCGCAACGCCCCGAAGGAGAGGTAGGCCAGCCCGACGAGCAGGGTCATGAGCAGGGCGAGCGCCGACAGCCACGCCTTCTTCCGGTGGCCTGCCTTGACGACCCCGACGATGCCGTCGGCGATGGACCCGATCACGGGGCCGGCTCCGCGACAGGCGCGGGCGCTGGTGCGGGCGCTGGGGGTGGCGGTACCGGCCCGGGCGGGGGTCCGGCGGGTTGGACGAACTCACCTGGTGCGGTGGGTCCGGGTGGGGGGCCGACGACCTGCCACTGGCCGGCCTCGGTTGGGCTGGGGATCACCGGTACCTGCGGGACGTTCGGGCCGCGGCCGACGATCCGCTCCTGCAACCGGTAGAGCGTGTACTGGAAGGAACCGATCAGTTGGTTGTAGTTAGACCACTTCAGCGGGGAGAATCCGTCATCGCCGGCGAAACCGATATCCGGGATGCGGCCGAGGATGAGCCGGTCGATATTTCCCCTCAGCGAGATCGCACTGCCCGAGGTGGACTTGATGACCGGCGGCATCAGCTTGTTGATGGACGCCAGGTTCGAGTTCGGATCCAGCACAACATCGTTGAAGTCGCTGGAAATCTTGTTCAGGTCGGCGATCACGCTGCGCCCACTGTTGTCCGTGCCGTTGATCGACGGGAACTTGTTGATCGACTCGGTGGTGGCTCCGGCCTGCACCACCAGATCCGCAATCTGATTGGTGTGCTGGGCAAGGACGTTGGTCGCAGGGCCGGCGGCGGTCATCAAATCGACCAGAACGTAGTTCTTTTCGTCGATTCGTCGCGACAAGCCGGAGAGCGCGGTCAGGGAGTCTGAGATCTGATCGGTGCGCCGATCCATCGTGCCGAGTAACTGGTTGGTGCGATCGACCAGCACCCGGAAGTTCTTACCGCCGTTCTCGCCGGCCGCCTTGCCCGCGCCGTTGATCAGATCGGTGAGGTTCTGCACCGCACCGCCGTTGACCAGCACGGCCGCGCCGGTGAGCAGGTTCTCCACCGTTGCCGCCTCGGCGGTGTTCTCGATTGGAATCACGTCGCCGTTCTTCAGCAGGCCTGAGCCCGAAGAGTTCTCCGGCGGCTTGACGGCGATGAAGACGTCGCCGAGTGGTGTGGCAGAACGCAATTCGACGGTGCTGCCCTTTGGAAGCTCGACACCGTCGCGAATCCGCAGCGTGGCAACGGCGGTGTAGTCCTTGGCCTCGAGGGTTTCCAACTGCCCGACATCCGCACCGGCCAAACGCACCTTGGCGAACGCAGGCAGGTTCAGGGCGTTCTCGAACACCGCGGTGATGGTGTAGCCCGAACCCCTGCTCAATCCCGGCTTGGGCAGCGGGAGACTGGCCAGACCGTTGGTGGCGCAACCCGCCGTGGTCAGCGAAACCGCCGCGGCCAGTGCGACCGTCAACCTCTTCTTCGCCGTCATCATCATTTCTGCCCCATCGCCGCAAGGCCGTCGAGAATGTAGGAGACACCGAAGTCGGGGCCGAAGTCCTGCAATGTCCCGGTGCTGCAACCAAGTTGACGCAGATGCATGAGATTGCACACCTCTTTGACCAGCGGGGTGTCGAAGAGCACCTTGTCGGTCAGGACACGCACCCGGGCTGCGCCGTTCTCGCGATCGATGACGTTGTACATGTTGTCCAGCGTCAGGGGTGCCACGTCGAGCAGCTCGGCGAGATCGCGCTGGTGATCGGTCATGGCCTTCAGCGCGACGCTGCCGCCGTCGACAGCGCCCTTGATGTTGTCGCGGTTTTTCTCCAGCAGGTCACCTAGCTGGGTGAGCACCAGGTTCAACTGCTTGCCGGTCGTGCCGCTGCCGATGTCCTCGTCGGCCAGAATCTGAGAGAGGACCCGCACGTTTGAGCCGAACTCGCGCAGGGTGCCTTCATTGGCAGCGGCACTGTCCATCAGGACACTGAGGTTGTCGACAACCTTGGTCAGCGACTCCTTGGTCTGAGCGCCGCCGTCAGCGCTGAGTTTGAGCGCCTTGGACAGCTCGCCGAGGGCGGACTTGATGCGCTCGCCGTTCCCTGCCGCCATTCCTGCCCCCGAGTCGATCAGGGTGCGTAGCGCTCCGTTGCCCTTGCCGTCGCCCTGCAGTGAAACCGCAAGGCGGTCAACCATATCCAGGGTTTTGGTGAACTCGACCGGTGTACGCGTCTTGGTCAGCGGGATGGTCGCGTGATCGGCCATCGCTTCGCCGCCGGTGTAGACCGGCGTCAGTTCGATCGAACGCTCGGCCAGGATCGAGGTCTGCAGGGTGACGGCTTGGGCGTCGGCCGGAATCTTGACGTTCTTGTCGACGGTGAACTCCACCTCGACGTAACCGTTCTTGGGCGTCAACTTCTTGACGCTACCGACCTTCATACCCAGTACCTGGACATTGTTGGTGGGGTACAGGCCCGCGGAGTTGTCGAACTGGGCGACCAGTGTGATGGTGTTCGACCGGGCCTGGGCCAGTTTCCAGGCGTTGAAGCCGACCACGCCTGCCGCCACCAGGCCGATGATGGCCAGAATCAGAAACCCTCTACCGCGCTTCACTTGCAGTCCTTGTAGTACTGGATCATGCCGAACTGCTTGGCGCGGCCACTGATGGCGCACATCCAGGAATCCACGAGGACACCGTTGGTGAAGGTGGTATCGATCGCATTACCGGTGCCGGTCGCGTTGGCGAACCCGCGCAATGTCACCGGAGCGGCCTGCAGGATGTTGCGCAGCAAGTCGTCGTGCTTGGCGGCCAGGCCCGACAGCGTGTTCATGTTGGCCAGCAGGGAGTCCAGTTGGGCGCGGTCTTCGACGATGGTGTCGTCGAGGAGGTTGACCAAGTCGGTGAGGGACTGCAACATCGCGCGGAACGCGAACTGTCGCGTCACGAATTCGCCCACCAACTGGTTGCCCTGATTCACCATGGCACCCAGGCTGCTCTGCTGACGACGCAGCGTCCCGGTGACGATGTCCATCGTCTTGAGCATGCTGCCGACCTGATCGCGGCGCTGCGCCATCACCGTCGACAACCGCTTGAGGTTGTCCATCGACTTGGGGATGAGCGGCGGCAGACTCTCGACCTGCTTGCCGAGAGCCTGCAGGGCGGTCGCGAGCTGGTCGGTGTCGACCTCGCCGTAGTTGATCGCGACGTCCTGCAACGCCTGCTGCAGGTCATACGGGACCGCGGTGTGGTTGATGTCGATGGTGTTGTTCTCGAGTGGGCCGCCACCGCCGGGCGCCAGCGAGAGATACCGCGAACCAAGGATCGTGGTGACCATGATGGTGGCGCGGGTGTCCTTGCCCAACTGCAGGTTGTTCTGCACCTTCATATCGACCGTCACACGGTCCCCGTTGAGCCGCATGCCGGTGACGGTGCCGACCGGGATGCCGGCAACCACGACGGGGTTCTTCGGCAGCAGGGCCGCAGCCTGGATGAAGTCCGCGCTGACCTTCTTGTAGCCCGGTCCGATCTTGGTGATGATCACCAGCGTCGCCATCAATCCGACGAGGACGGCTAACGCCACCAAACCGACCGCGGTGATGTTGCGGTCCTCAAGGACCTTCTTGCGCGGAGTGTTCTTGTACTTGCGCTCAACCATTGGCCATGTTCCTGCACTTCGGGGTGTGCTGCGCTTTGTTGCCGGGCGTGGCGGCGTTGACGACTATCGGAGTCACGTCGTTGAGGCCCGGGAAGAAGGCCAGAGCATTCAGATCGCACGCATAGACGTTGAGGTAGGCACCTTCGTTGGTGATGCGCGCCAGACCTTTGAGCATTTTCGGCAGGTTGCCGCCCATGAAGGCCAGTTGGGGTTCGATGGTGACGAGGTGGGCGGCGAAACCCGGTTCCCGTTTGACCAGTGCCTGCAATGACGGATTGACCTCGTTAGTGACTGATCCCAGCGCGCGCATCACACGTGACAGCGAGCCCATCGAGGCCACCAGTTCCGGCCGGCGGGCGTTGAACGTGGTGACCATCTGGCGGGTGTTGTTGAGCGTGGTGTCGATGTTGGCGTTCTGCTGGGCCAGGGTCCCGAACAGTCGGTCCATGCCGGTGATCATGTCTCCGAGTAATTGGTCGCGTCCGGCGAAGGTCTCGGTGAGCTTGCCAGTCTGGTCCACCAGGGTGGCCCAGGCACTGGAGTCGCCCTGCAACCCCTGCACCGCGGCGGCGGTGATCTGGTCGGCGGCCTTGGGATCGATGGTGGCGAACAGCGGCTCATACCCGTTGAGGACCACTCCCACGTCGAAGGAGGGGATGGTGCGCTCCAACGGGATAACGCTGCCGCCTGCCAGTGCGGCCGCCTCTGCGGGGCGTGCGGTGGCACCCGGAAGGCCCTGGCGCAGGTCGAGATACCGCTGCCCGACGATGTTCTGATAGAGGATCGAGGCCTCGGTGTCGGGGTAGATCTTCTGCTCGTTATGCAGCGCGAACTCCACCATGGCCCGGCTGTCGTCGGTCAGATCCACCTTCATCACACGGCCGACGCGGACACCCGCCATCCGGACGTCGTCGCCTTCGCGCAGACCGAACACATCGGTGAATTCGGCGGAGTACCGGGTGGTTTCACCGGTGACCGACCGCTGCAGGGTGGCGTAGACCAGCCAGGTCATGATCGCGGTGACCACCAGGAAGGCGGTCAGCCCGAAGGCGATTTTCGACAGTTTGCCCTTCATCAGGCCCCCTCCCCCGGTGAGACCGTCATGCCGCGTACGACCGGTGCCATCAAGATCTGGGTGGCCGTCGTGGCGGGCGCGCCCGTGATGTAGGACAACTGATCCCGCTCGAGTTGGCTGCCGACCGAACCGACATTCCCGCCGTAGGAGTAGGCGGCCGCAGGCGCGGCTTCAGCAGGCATCGGACCTGGCGCCGGGGGTGCAGGGGCCGGCGTTCCGGCCCGCGGCCCCGGGTCGGCAGGCAGGTATCCGGGCGGCCACGGCGCAACAGGGGCGATCGGCGACAGCGGCGGCGTGGCCACCGGTTCCGGCGTCAACGCCGGGTTGGCGGTTCCGGGGACCGGCGCGGCAGGAGCCATCGCCGGGCCGTTGGTGCCCAGGATTCCCGTGCCGATCCCGGCCGACAGCGGCGGGTTCGGGTCAACCAGATTGGGCCCGTTGGGCAGGATGTAGGGCGGGCCGACGGCATGCAGATTTCCGTTTTCCCCGAGCACGGTGCCCGGTGGGGGCATCAGATCCTTGGGCGGCTGGTAGTTCTGGGGCAGCAGGACTTCGGGAAGCGCCGGGCGGACGGCGATCTGCGGTGCGGTGAAGCAACTCGGACCCTTCAACTCGCCGTAGGCCGGGCAGTCCGCGCGGGTGTAGGAGTACGTCGGCGCCAGCGCCAGATTGGCCCGGAGGTTGAACGAATCCATCTCCGGCACCCAACCTTGGTCGAACTTGTCGGAGAAGGTCTTGATCTTCTGGAAGCCCGGCACCCAGTTGTGTCCGGTCTGGGCCAGAACACCGAGTACCGGCGTCAGGTTCCGGCCGATGGTGATCATCCGGTCGGTGTGGTTAGCGAAGGCGTCACGCGTCTTGCCCAGCGTGCTCGCGCCGCTGGTCAGCATCGCGTCCAGGTTGGCCTGCTGTTCGACGAGAACCTGCATGGGAGTCACGGCCTGGTGAAGCGCGTCGAGCAGATCCGGGGCAGTCTGCTGCAGACCCTCGGCGGCACCGACCAGCGCGCTGAGCATGGAGGGGCTGGCGGAGTCGGGGGCGACGGTCGCGTTCAGTTCGCTGACGATGCGGTCCAGTTGGGCGCCCGCGGTGAGCAGTTTGGTCCCGCGGTCGTGGGTGACGGCCTTGACAGCCTCCAAGATGCCCAGGGTTTGATCCGTGCGGTCGCGGCCGGTGGCGAAGAGGATGTCGCGGAGCTTGCTGATGGTGGTCTGGAACAGGACTGTGGGCAGCCGGGTGTCCTCGGCGATGTGGTCGCCCGTGGCCAGTGCCGGCGCGTCACCGTTGTCGACCAGTTCGACGCTGGATACCGCGAAGACGTTGCTCGGCACCACCCGGGCGGTGACGGTGTTCGGGATGCTCTTGGCGTACTCGCCGATCAGATCGATCCCGACGAAGTTCGGTTTGCCGAACTGAGCGGGCGTCACGGTGGAGGTGGAACCGACTAGCAGGCCGTGGTAGCGAACGTCGGAGCGGTTGGGCAGGCCGTCGCCCACGTTGGTGAGATCGGCGGTGATCTTGGTGTAATCCTCAAGCCGGCCTTGCGATTTGGCGACCAGGAGCGCGGCGATGAGTATCGAGACGGCGATCATGGCCACGCCGGCCAGCAGCAGGTTGCGGTTGCTCGGCCCGCGGCCGCTGATGTCGAAGATTTTCGCCATCAGCCGCCGAACCTTGCGCCGGAGTCCAGGCTGAACATGGCCATGGTCAGCAGCATGTTGACGATGACCACCACGGTGATGGCCGCGCGCATCGCGTGGCCCGCCGCGACACCCACGCCCTCAGGGCCGCCGCTGGCGTAGAAGCCGTAGTAACACTGCAGCACGGCCGAGATTGCCACGAAGATGACGCATTTGACCACCGAGTAGAAGATCTCCTGGCCGGCGAGCATCAGGCCGAAGTAGTGCATGTAGCCGCCCATCGACCCGCCGCTGATGATCGAGACGATGACCTGGGTGCTCAGGTAGCTCACCCCGAGGCAGACGATGTAAAGCGGGATGATCGCGGTGATCGAGGCCATCAAGCGGGTGGTCACCATGTATGGGATGGGCTGGATGGCCATGACCT
>CAZRFC010000061.1:0-6052 GCA_964598975.1 uncultured Mycobacterium sp.
GTTCTCCCGCGTCCAACGGACGTGATCGAAGGACCCGTTGAAGCTTCGGCCGGCGAGTTGCAGTTGCCACGACTCCTGCAGGCGCGCAACGGGTTCGGAGCCGGGGCCGGGATTGTTGGGCTCGACGACATCGACCAGGGGGGAGCGGTGACCGGTGCGGGCCGGATTGCCGTCATCGGAGGTGAACGCCTGGTCGAAGACCGCCAGGGGGCCGATGACCGGAACGGGTTCGGCGTAGGCCCGCGAGGTGTCCACCGACCAGTAGCCGCCGCCCTTGAGGGAGTCCGGCGGCGGGGTGGTGATGTCGTCAAGGTGTGCCGTGGCGCGCTCGTCGTCGAAGTTCAGCGCGTCCACTCCGGCCCCGGATTCGGAAACTTCGTCGGCGACCTGTCTGTCGATGGCGGCGAGTTCCGTTGCGGCGGTGCATAGTCGGGTGGCGAACTCTTGGGCGTGCCGTCGCCGGGCGGCCGCAACCGCCGGCGTGACGGGGTGCGGGTAGCTGACTGACAGGTCTTCCCCGACCACGAACCCGGCGGCCGCGGCCTGGTTCACGATGTCGAGGGCGCGCTGCCGCGCGGCAGCAATCCGGGTCGCCCCGGTGCGGGCCGCCTCCGCCGTCGCACGGATCCGGTCGGTGACCCCGATGACCTTCATCCGGTCCAGGTAGGCCCGCAACTGGGCCTGGTCGGCCGCCGACCCCTCCCAGGGGTGCCCGCCCGGCCGTGCGGACGCCTGATAGGCGGTGGTGAAGACCGATTCCCAATGCTCGGCTCCCCAGGACCAGTACTCGGCCGCCTGGTGAAGGTGGTCGGTGTCCCAGGCCCGGATCTGGGACAGGCTCGGAACAGCGGGGCCGGTCACTCGCCCGTCCACCGCAGACGGGCGGCGGATTGCCGTTCGCCGGCTTCCAGGCCGTCGGCGTTCGCCTGCACCGCGGCGGCGGTGGATCGCATGCGGTCCACGACGGTCGAGCGGGCCGTAGCGAAGGATCCGTGCATTGCGGCGACGGCGGTGGCGCTTGCCTGGAAGCTGCCGGCGCATGCCGGGGCGGTGCCGCCGCCGAGTTCGGTGGCGAGGCGCTCGCACAGGGTGGCGTGCCGGCGCAGAGCGTCCGGATTGGCGTCGAGTCTCCCCACGCCGGCAACTGTAGGACGGTGTCCCGGAATCGGGTATTCACCCGAATCAAGCTGCGGCGATGGTCGATTCAGACCGGCGGTCGTCAGGCCGGCGACCCCGTCGACGCCCCCAGGTACCGGTCCAGCGGGACGGCGGCGTCCAGCGTCACCCGTTGTTGGCCGCCGTTCGGCAACCGGTAGCCGCGGTGTTCGCCGGGCGTGGCGCCCAGGAGCGCCTGGCCCAGCGGCGAATCCGGTGAGTACACCTCGATGTCTGCGCTCTCGGCGCCCCGAACCCCAAGCAGGAAGGTTTCGGATTCGCCGGTGTCCTCGTAGCGGACGGTGACCACCATGCCGGGTTCGACCACCCCGTCGTCGGGCGGAGGTGAACCGGTGGTGGCGGTGCTGAGCAGTTCGTGGATCTCCCGGATCCGTGCTTTACGGTCCAGCCAGGCTGAGATGACCTCGTCGTCGTGATCAACGCCGTGGCCGTCGACCGCACGGAAGGCCAGCAGTTCGGCAAGTTCGGCTTCCAGTCGGACACGTGCCTGCGGGGAGAGCCACACGATGGTCATTGCTTCGGGTCCTCTCCGGCGACGGTGGACGTCGTCAGGGGCGGGCATCGGGCTCGGCGCCGCCCCTGACGACTTAGAGACCCCGGTGGGTACGCCACAGGGGATGGAATTCCATGCTGCAAGCGGGACCGAGGCGCGGGCTTGGCGAAACGGGACAAATGCACAGCCGCCATTTAGCCCAGACGGACAATCCGGGGATCAATGCTCTGATACGGCCAGTTCGATCGTCATGGCCAGCCGTTTGTCCGGATCGTCGAGGGGCAGGTCGGTGATCTCGGCCATCCGCCGCAGCCGGTACCGGACGGTGTTCTCGTGCACCCCCAGGGTCGCAGCGGCCGAGGCCGGGTCCCCGGGTGTTTGCAGCCATGCCCGCAGGGTTGCCAGGTAGGGGGTGCCGTGCCGTCGATCGTGGTCGCGCAGCTCGGCGACCGGTCCGCGAAGCGGGATCCGGCCGAACCCCGCGGCGGTGCGCAGACGGCCGAGTACGATGTCGTCCCACGACTCGTCGTAGGCGGGAACCGGACTGCCCGGGTCGCTGCGCTCGCATAACGCCAGGCATTCGTCGGCCTCCCGGCGGGCGATGCCCAGTTCGGCCGCCGAGGAGGTCGCGCTGATTCCGGCCAGCACCCGCTGATCCGCCGGAAGTGCCGCCGTCAAGGCGTCCAGCCAGGATCTGGCGGTGTCGGCCTTCTCTGCGGGCACCACGGTGTAGACGGTGTTCTCGGCCAGGGCGCTGCGGCCCGGGCGTGACCAACCGAAGCCGGCCGTCACCTGTTCGAAGGCCAGCAGCAACGCGGCGTGCCGATCGAGTGGGCCCGACGTGCGGACGGCCACGACGCGAAGGTCGGACTGCGGCAGGCCGAGCCGACTGGCCAGTGTTCCGGCGTCGGCGGCCCCCTCGATCAGCTGGGTCACCAACTCCGATTCGACCTGACGTTCCAAGTCCGCGCTGGCCCGCGAGCGAAGCAGATGCAGGGCCACGGTGTGGGCACCGCTCACCAGTGCGGTCAGCGATGCGCCGGTGAGTGGAGACGGGCAGACCACCCAGACCGAACCCACGAGCAGGCGGCCGGCCCGTACTGCGGCCACCATCCTGCTGCCGATGCCCGCCGTTGCGACGGCCGGGACGAAGAACGGGTCATCGGAACGGGCGAGATGCGCGAATACCCCGGTGCCCGAAAGGTATTCGTGCAGGTCGTCAGGAATCCGGCGGGCCAGGATTGTGCGCTCGTGGCCGGGATCGGTGGACCGGTCCAACCGGGAATAGGCCAACACCTCGGCCTGGCGGCCCGCGATGAGCACCGCACCGCCGATCCTGGCCGCGAGGCTGTCGGCGAGGGCGAAGAGGTCGGTGGGGCCGCGGCCGGACTCGGTCTCCCGGCCTTCCAGAACCAGCCCGTAAACGACGGCGGCCAGCGTGCTCCACGACGACTCGGGACCGATGAGGATCACCGTCACATCCGTCTCGATGTGCGGCGGGGGGTCTTCGGCGCGAACCAGGACCACCACGGCGTGGGCGTCGTCGGCCCACTTCAGTGATTCGTCGAGCGTGCCGGCTCCGACCGCTAGCAGCACGTCGCCGCCGACCACCTTCCCGCCGACCGTTTCCGGCAGGGCGACGCTGCGCAGTTCGGTGGAGCGTTCAACCGGGCCGCTGAACAGGCGGGCGCCGTAACCGCCGAGAACGTTGACCAATCGGTCGAGGGTGATCACCCGACGAGTTGGGCAGGGGCCTTCACCCGGCCGAACACCATGTCCTCCTCGATCTTGTCCAGGAAGCGGTAGTCGAAGGCGTCGGCGAGGAAGTCCTGACGGACCACCCAGGGCCGCTTGGTGCCGGACTTGGGCAGCGCATGGGCGTTGCGCAGCACGTAGCCGGACTGCAGATCCCAGGTCGGCTTCTCCGGCATCGCGCCGCCGACCGGGTGCGGGTAGGCGTGGGTGTAGCCGTTGGCCTTCATGTATTCCATCAGTTTGGCGGTGGCGCGGGCGGTGATGTCTGCGCGCAGCGTCCAGGAGGCGTTGGTGTAGCCGATGCACCAGATCAGGTTCGGGACGTCCTCGAGCATGTGGGCCTTGTAGGAGAACCGGTCCTGCGGCTTGACCTCGGTGCCGTCCACGCTGATCCGGACCCCACCCAGGGCCAGCAGGTTCAGGCCGGTGGCCTTGACGACGACATCGGCGTCGAGGTGGCGGCCCGAGGTCAGCGCGACCCCGCTCTGGTCGAAGTGGTCGATGTGGTCGGTGACCACCTCCAGGGTGCCCTGGTTGATGGCCTCGAAGACGTCGCCGTCGGCGACCAGGCACATGCGCTGGTCCCACGGGTTGTAGCGCGGCTTGAAGTCCCGGTCGACGGGATAGCCGGCGGGCAGCATCTTGGTGTTCTGCCAGCGCACGATCTTCTTCATCCCGGTCGGCAGTCCCCGGGAGAGCACCCAGATGACTTTCTCCCAGGACAGCGCGATGGTCCGCACGATCGAGTAGGAAACCTTGTTGGGCAACAGCTTTCGGATCGGCTGCATCCAGCGCGCCACCCGCGGCATGGAGAACAGATAGCCGGGGGAGCGCTGCAGCATGGTGACCTTTGCCGCCTTGCGCGCCAGGGCCGGCACCAGCGAGACCGCGGTGGCACCGGATCCGATGACCACCACCTTCTTGCCGGTGTAGTCCAGGTCCTCGGGCCAGTGCTGGGCGTGCACGACGGTGCCCTGGTAGCTGTCCAGGCCGGGGAAGTCCGGGCTGTAGGGCTCGTCGTAGTTGTAGTAGCCGGATCCGAAGAACACGAAGCGGCCGCGGTAGGTCACGGAAGCCCCCTTCGCCCCGTCCGTGGCGTGCACCGTCCAGGTGTCGGTGGCGGAGTCCCAGTCTGCGGACTCGACGGTGGTCTGGAAGCGGATGTTGCCGAAGATGCCGTGCTTGCGGGCGGCGTCCTCCATGTAGTCGCGGATGACGTCGCCGTCGGCCACGTACTCCCGGCCGCGCCAGGGCTCCCAGGGCCAACTCAGCGTGAAGATCGAGGAGTCCGAACGCACCCCGGGGTAGCGGAACAGGTCCCAAGTGCCGCCGATGCGGTCCCGGCGTTCCAGGATGACGTAGCGGGTGCCCGGGTCGGCTTCGGCGAGGCGGTAGGCCGCTCCGATGCCGGAGATCCCGGCGCCGATGATCACGACGTCATAGTCGCCGGCGGGCTGTTCGGCGGGTCGGGTGTCTTCCTGGGGGCTGACGGTCATCGCGGTCCTCGCTGACTAGGTGCAGGGTGACGTAATCCACCTTATGCACTGCACCGGTGTCGAGTCGACGGTCAGCGGTAGTTGACGAACTGCAGTGCGACCTCGAGGTCGGCGCCCTTGAGCAGCGAGATGACCGACTGCAGGTCGTCGCGGCTCTTGGAGGTCACCCGGACCTCCTCGCCCTGGATCTGGGTCTTGACGTTCTTGGGGCCCTCGTCGCGGATCAGCTTGGTGATCTTCTTGGCGTTCTCGCTGCTGATGCCCTGTTTGAGGGTGCCGCTGACCTTGTAGGTCTTGCCCGACGCCTGCGGTTCGCCGGCGTCGAAGGCCTTCATCGAGATGTCGCGACGGACCAGTTTCTCCTTGAACACGTCGACGGCGGCCTTGGCCCGCTCCTCGGTGGAGGAGACGATCTCGATGACCTCGTCGCCCTTCCAGGCGATCGTGGTGTCGGTGCCGCGGAAGTCGAACCGGGTGCTCAGTTCCTTGGCGGCCTGGTTCAGGGCGTTGTCGACCTCTTGGCGGTCGACCTTGCTGACGATGTCGAAGCTGGAATCAGCCACTGCGATGCCTCCTCGCGATTCCGGCCTCCGGTGGCCGGTTTGTGTCCGGGGTACATCCTCGTTGTACCCTGCTACTCGCACGGAGGCGGGGTATCCCGGCTCTGGTGCGCCCAGGCAGGTTGCCCGAGCGGCCAATGGGAGCGGACTGTAAATCCGTCGGCGAAAGCCTACACAGGTTCGAATCCTGTACCTGCCACCAGCGTTTGCGCAGCTCAGCGTGCAGAGTTGGTCGTCCCGGTGGGCATTGCTTACCCCGGCTCCTAGCCAGCGGGTCAGGAGCCGAAACCGGCCAGGCGTTTTCGGGTTGAAATGCTTTTACTTGCAGGCTGAAGCACATCCCTGCGGTCGGTACCTTTTGCCCTTAACGTCTGTGAAAATAGGGGCGTTCTGGCTTCAGCGTGCCAGCGGTTCGGGGGTTTTCGGGGTGGGTGCTTCAGCGTTCGTTGGTCGTATCGGTGGGCTGGCGGTGGCCCTGGGTATCGGGGTTCTGACAGGTGGTGGAGAAGCGGTGGCGTGGGCTGCGCCGCCGGATTCCGATCAGCCGGGGTGAGGCTATCCCCACGCGCGTG
>CAZRFC010000061.1:6062-13801 GCA_964598975.1 uncultured Mycobacterium sp.
GGCTGCGCCGCCGGATTCTGCATCTGGGGATCGGGACGCTACCGCCGGTGTTGATGGTGGCCGTGCGGAATCTCCGCGCTCTTCGGTGCAGGCGCGGGCAGGACGCGCCGAGTCGGGCGCGTCATCCCGAAATGGCCGGTCCCGCAGCCAGTCCGGACCTCGTCCCTCAGCGGCCACCGACACTGAGCGCAGCGTCGCGAATCGCAACTCCGCAACCACGAATGCCGGGAACAACGATGCTCCCCAGGTTCCTGGCACGCCGGTTGAGCAGCCGACAGCCGTCCAGCAGCAGGTGGTCGACGACCGTTTCGACATGCCCGAGACTTTTCGGATCGCTGGGGCTCCGCGAGTTGTGGACCAGGCTGACGCCCGCCCCGTCCTCAATGCCGAACCTGTTGTCGCTCTGGCGGTCTCAGATGCCCCGGTGATGGCGGCTAGTCCTACACCCGCGCCGGCGGGTGCGGTGGTGGAGTCGGTCCTCGCGCCGCTACCGGGTGGCAGTCCGCAGGCTCCGCTGCACTCGACGGTCTCGTGGTTGACACTGGCGGCTGTCCGCCGCGAACTCGGTATCCCTAAGTCGGCGACATCAGTGGCGGCCTCGGTGACGACAGGCCAACCGTTGCTCCCCTCCGCGACAGTGGCATCGGTGCCCGCCCCGGCCGCCACGAACACCCCGCCGGTGATCTCCACTGTGGTGCTGGGTGCCCCGAACGCCAGCTCGGGTGTGGTGACCGGGACGGTGAAGGCTTCTGATCCCAATGGGGACACGCTGACCTATAAGGCGAGTGTGGCCTCGACCGCCAGGGGCAAGGTGACGATCACCAGTGCGGGGGTGTTCACCTACACCCCGACCTCGACGGCCCGGCATGCCGCAGCCAAGGTGGGTGCGGGCCCGGCGGTCACAACGGACACGGTGACGGTGACGGTGACCGACTCCAAAGGCGCGGCTGTCACCCAGGCGGTGAGCGTGCCGGTCAGCCCGAGGAACTCTGCCCCCACGGCGACCTCGACGGTGGGAACACCGAATGCCGCTACTGGGGTGGTGACGGGGAAGGTGACCGGGTCTGATGCGGACAAAGACACCTTGTCGTATGCCGCGCCGGCGACCACCGCCAAGGGTGCGGTCGCTATCAATGCCGGCACGGGGGCGTTTACCTACACCCCGACCGTTGCGGCCCGCCAGGACGCCGGCAAGCCCACTGCGACGGCGGCGGACAAATCCGACTCCTTCACCGTCACCGTCACCGACGGCTATGGGGGCTCGCGGGCGGTGGCGGTCAAGGTCGCCGTCAGCCCGGTGGCGCAGCCTAACGGTGCTCCGGTCATCGGCAGTGTCGCCGTGGGTACCCCGAGTGCGAGTTCGGGTGTGGTGACCGGGACGGTGAAGGCTTCTGATCCCAACGGGGACACGCTGACCTATCGGGCGAGTGTGGCCTCGAGCGCCAGGGGCAAGGTGACGATCAGCAGTGCCGGGGTGTTCACCTACACCCCGACTGCGACGGCCCGGCATGCCGCGGCCAAGGCGGGTGCGGGCCCGGCGGTCACGACGGACACGGTGACGGTGACGGTGACCGATTCCAAGGGTGCGGCTGTCACCCAGGCGGTGAGCGTGCCGGTCAGCCCGAGGAACTCTGCCCCCACGGCGACCTCGACGGTGGGAACACCGAATGCCGCTACTGGGGTGGTGACGGGGAAGGTGACCGGGTCTGATGCGGACAAAGACACCTTGTCGTATGCCGCGCCGGCGACCACCGCCAAGGGTGCGGTCGCTATCAATGCCGGCACGGGGGCGTTTACCTACACCCCGACCGTTGCGGCCCGCCAGGACGCCGGCAAGCCCACTGCGACGGCGGCGGATAAATCCGACTCCTTCACCGTCACCGTCACCGACGGCTATGGGGGCTCGCGCGCGGTTGCGGTCAAAGTCACCGTCAGCCCGGCGGTGCAGCCTAACCAGGCACCGGTTGCTGCAGCGCCCGTTGTCAGCACCCCGAACGCATCGACCGGGGTCGTCACGGGTTCGGTCAGTGCGACCGACGCCGACGGCGACGTCGTGACCTACATCGGGTCGACCACCACTGGAAAGGGCACGGTGACGGTCAATCCAAACGGGTCCTTCACCTACACTCCGACCGCTGAAGCCCAGCGCAACGCCTATCTGCCGGGCGCACCTGCGGGTGACTTGTCCGACACGTTCACGGTGACCGCGAGCGACGGCTACGGCGGCTCGACTTCGGTACCCGTCAACGTGTCAGTCAACCCGCTGGTGAGCTACTACAAGACGGGCGATGTGCGACGTGATCCGGTGACAGGGCGGATAGCGCTGCGTACAGTTTTCCCCCCTGAGCAAGCCCAGCCGGGAACAGGAGCGCCCGGATACCTCAACTGGCTGATCGCCAGTCCAAACACCGGCGCGCTCAACGGCTTTCCCGCTGATTTCCAAGACTGGGACAACCTGTACCTGGTCGGTTCAACGGCGACAACCACGCCATTCAACCCGGCGGTGACCTATTCCGAAGGTGCGGTGCTACGGAATCCTCAAAACGGAGCGGTTGCCATCCGGACCATTTTCCCCGAGGACCAAGGCCCGAATCTGGCGAACATGGCGTGGTTGGTGGCCACAACGTCGCAAGGCGGCCTCAACGTTCCCACATCGAGCGTGCAGACCTGGGATGTGCTGTTTGCTCCCAACCGCGCCCCGGTTGCCGCAACGCCCGTTGTTGGTACCCCCGAACCTTCGACCGGCGTTGTCATAGGTTCAGTCAGCGCCACCGATCCTGACGGCGACAACCTGACATACAGCGGCTCCACCACGACCTCCAAAGGGTCGGTGACGGTCGCGGCCAACGGCAACTTCACCTACGCGCCGACCGCCACCGCCCGCGAAAACGCCGGAAAGATTGACGCTACCGCCGCCGACAAGACCGATAACTTCACCGTGACCGTCACTGACGGCAAAGGAGGCACCGCGAGTGTTCCCGTCGAAGTGGTGGTTCGTCCATTCCTCAATACCGGTGACATCATTCAGCAGCCAGGAGGAACCTGGCGAGCGGTCTACGCACCGAATGTGACTTCCTGGGGGTCTAACTGGTTAGGTGTCAATCCCGGGAACGGCGGTATCTGGCTTAGCGATTCGGACGTAAATGGATGGTTGGATGTGACACCCCCGACAGGTGCCGAGACTGCGGGGAGCGGCCCATATTCGGCGGGTGACATCAAGGTTCCTCCGGGCTCCCTAGAAGGCTCGGTGACGTGGTTCGCGGTCAAAACTGGAGCACCACTGAGCAATTCCTATAGCTGGATGACGTGCAGCGTCAGTTCGGCCTGCAATACCGCTTCCGACACCGACGTGATTGCAGGATCTCCTGTCGCCCAGTGGGTTGACCTAAGGCTTTCACGCTAGTCCTGGTGTATTAGTTGGCGCGGGGTCTGCATTGACCCTCGGTCTCGCACTGACATCGTCGCTGGTGGGTGGCGATTTTAATCCTTACGCTGTTCGGCCCAGCGCATGCGAAAACTCCCAATGCTGGCCGAAGCCGTTATCGAGAGGCCGTGGCCCGTCCCGGCCCGATCCCCAGATCCCTCAACAACGCCTGGGCAGCACGCCGCCCACTGACCAACGCGCCCTGGATGGACGACGTATCGCGGTGGTCCCCTGCGACGTAGAGGCCCTTGGCCATCCGCACCGGACGTTTCAGGTCGAAGGGCACCGGCATCGCCGGCAGCGCGTAGGGGATCGGATAGCTCGCGATCAGGTCCCACCCGCCGGTCGGAACCCCGTACAGCCAGGACAGGTGTTCGCGCACGGCGCGGTCCTGTTCGGGGTCGTCCCGCGCGCCGAGTGCCGACGCCGCGACCAGTGCGCTGCCCGGTGGGGCGTAGTCGGGTGCGGCGTGGCTGAGCACCACGGTGTTGACCAGAGGCCCGCGGCGGGAACCGTCGAGGATGAGCACCGCTTCGCCGTCGGCGAGTTCCCCGGGCGCGCAGTCGGGGCGGTAGTACCAGGTGGTCACCGAATTCGGCTGGGGGGCAGGGACTTCCGCGACGAGTTCCGCGGCGGTCGTCGGATCGGTCGCGACGATCACGGCCTCGGCGGAGTGGAAGTCACCGCCGGCGACGTCGACCCCGCGCGCCGAGACCGACGCCGCCCGATGCCCGAGTCGCACGTCGAGGCCCGCGGCGAGTTGCTCGGGAATTCGCTGCATCCCCAGCGCCGGGACGCTGGGGGTTCCCCGCACGAAGGACTTGAGCACCACGTCCAGGAAGCGCCGTGACGTCGCGAGGTCGGACTCCAGGAACACCCCGGACAGAAACGGGCGAAGCACCGTCTCCATCAGCGTGTCATCCACCCCGGCCCGGCGCAGCGCCTCCTCGGTCGTGACGTCGGGGTCGCGAAGTAGCGACGGCACCGACTGGACGGCCCGGGAGACGGCGTAGGCCCCGAAGCGGGCGATCGACAGCGGCGATCCGACGCGCGCCAGCAGCGACGGCACCGCCCAGGACGGCTTGCGGCGCGGATCGGCGACCCGCTCGACCCGGCGGCGTCCGCCCCGCTCGACGACGATGCGGGCACCGGCGACGAAGGGCTTGAGGTCCAGGGCGCGATGGTCGAGGACGCGGGCGCCCTCGGGATAGGAGGGGTTGTAGAGCTGGAAGCCGCGATCGAGGCGGTATCCGTCGACGACGTCGGTGCGAACCCGTCCGCCCACCGCATCGGAGCCTTCCAGGACGACGGCCTCGACACCGTTGTTGTTGAGATGTCGGGCGGCGGCCAGGCCGCTCAGCCCGGCTCCCACGATGACGACGGCCATGCACGTCACGGTAGTCGGCGGGGCCTTCACGCCGGCACGCCACCTCAGGCACTCAGCCTGATCTCAGCCGGATCGCGACCGCCAGAAAGTTGCACTGGTGCAAATTGCACTACACAGCTGAAACCTCTGATACCCTGAGAGCCACCTGAGTAAACAATGTTTTGAACATAAGTTTTTTAGACCATTGTCCTGAGCGACAAGCCCGAACCCGAACTTCCTCCGGTGCGAGCCGGAACAACCGCCCACCGCGAGGAGGCTGATGTGGTCGACATCGGATCGATCAGAAGCTGGCAGCCCGGAAACGGGCCGGTCACGACGTGGACCGCGTCCCCGGCCAGCCGCGCGGCCATGGCCCGCGCCGGGCACGATCCGGTCCCGCCCAGCTTCCAGCAGGAGCAGCATCTGCGCACCGCGCAGTTCGCCAAGGACCTCGGCCGCGAGGTGCCGCGGCTGATCATGGCGTCCTGGCGCGTCGACGGGGTGTGCGACGTCGCCGCCATGACGCAGGCGATCAACCTCCACATCCGTCGCCACGACACCTACCACAGCGCGTTCGACGTGCGGGACGACGCGATCACCCGGCGCACCATCGAGGACCCCGCCCACATCGAGTTCATCCCGGCCTCGCTGGGCTTCATGGAGGCCGACGAGGTCCGCGACCACGTTCTGACCGCCACCCCGAACACCCTCGAATGGGACTGCTTCACCTTCGGCGTCATCCAGAAGGACGACCACTTCACCTTCTACGCCAACATCGACCATCTGCACACCGACGGTTCCTCGGCCGTGGTGGTCTACCACGACATCAGCCTGACCTACCAGGCGCTGGTGTTGGGCCTGCCAAACCCGCTGCCGGACACCGCCGGCTACCGGGACTTCTCGGCCAAGCAGAACCTGCAGGTCGGATCCATGACCCCGGATTCGCGTCCGATCAAGGACTGGGCCGAGTTCGCGGCCGAGGCCGAACAAAACTGGCCGAGCTTTCCGCTGCCACTGGGCGACACCTCCAAGCTGTGCGCCGGCGGCGTCATCACCGTCGAACTGCTCAACTGTGCCGAGACCCAGGCCTTCGACGACGCCTGCCGCGCGGCCGGGGCTCGGTTCAGCGGCGGCGTGATGGCCTGCGCGGCGATCGCCGACCACGCGCTCACCGGTGCCGAAACCTTCCACGGGTTCACCCCCGCCGAGGTCCGCTCCGGCGACGCGCAGGCGCTCAGCGCCGGCTGGTACGCCAGCATCTTCCCGTTCTCGGTCGATGTCGAGCGCGGCAGTTTCGGGCTGATGGCGCGCGCGGTGCAGAAGTCCTTCGACGCCAACAAGCACCTGGCCGCGGTTCCGTTCAAGCGGGCCATGGACCTGGTCTCCGATGAGATCGGTGAGGCGTCCGCCAACGGCGTGGCGATGATGGTCTCGCTGATGGATTTCCGAAAGATGGCCGGCGCCAACGCAAGTGGCCTGGGCATCTACATCGACATGCTGTCCCACGGCGGGATCAACATGTGGGTCACCCGCAACCCGGACCAGACCATCGTCACGGTGTCCTATCCGGACACCGAGGAGGCCCGCGACTCGGTCGATCAGTACCTGGGCGTGCTGCGTTCGGCGTTCATCGACGCGATCGCCGTTCCCGAGGACCAGGCTCTAGCCTGCTCCGCCTAGGGCTTCATCTCGTAGGTTCCGCTGTAGGACAGCACTTCTGAGACGAACGCCTGCTCGGCGTCGACGTCGATCCGCGGTTTGCGCACGATCGCCAGTGCCGCCGTGCTCTGGGCGTCGGTCGCGGAGGCCTGCCCGTGCAGGGCAACCGCCTGATCGGCCATATCGCGCACGAACACCGCCAGGATGCGATCCAAGTGCGCCTCGGTCAGGTCGGACAGGTCGCTGACCGAATCCGGGCGGGTCTGCCCGTCGTCGATGGCCATGGCCGCGGACTCCAAAATCAGCTGGGCGTAGACGATTTGGGTGAACAGCTGGCCCAGGATCTGCAGATAGTCCAGGTCCTTCTGCTGCGCCTCGGTCGGCGGGGCCGTCATCACCAGTTGGGTGAACGCGTCGATCTGCTCACGGAAGATCGCCACATTCGGCAGGTGGCCGAACCGGTCGAACGCCGGGCGCCAGTCACCGAACCCGATCGACCCGAGCCCCTTGGCCGGGCCCTGGTGGAACAGGTAGGCGTCGTCGCCGTCGTCCTGGCGCACCGGGATCTGCGGGTAGTCCTCCGCGGCGCCGTGCGCCGCACCCAGGTAGCGGGGCATGAACTTGAGCACCAGCGCGATGTTGACGTGGACGGTGCCCTCCAGCTTGGGCAGCGCCCGGATGTCGGTGGCTGCCCGGCTGAAGTAGGTGTCGCGCTCGAAGCCGCGGGCGGCGATCACGTCCCACAGCAGGTCGATCACGCGCTCACCCTCGCTGGTCACCTTCGCCTTGGTGATCGGGTTGAACAGCAGGAACCGGCGGTCGTCCTCGCTGGCGCAGCGGAAGTAATCGGTGGACCGGGCCGCGAAGATCTTCATCGCGATCAGGCGGGCGTAGGCGTCGCCCAGCATCCGGCGCACATGCGGGAAGTCGGTGACCCGGTTGCCGTACAGAATTCGGTTGTGCGCGTGGGTGACCGCCTCGTAGAAGGAGTGCTCGCAGATCCCGATGCTGGCCCAGCCCAGGTTGACCTTTCCGACGTTGACGGTGGCCAGGGCCGCATCGAAAGCGGCCTTGCCGGTGTGCAGGATGTCGCTTTGCGCCACCGGGTAGCCGTGCAGGTTGAACGCGGCGACGAACATCTGCCCGGCGACGACGTTCTTGATCAGCTCGTAGCTCGGGTGGCTGGGGTCGACGAGGAAGAACACGTGCTCGCCGGGGTGTTGCGGGTCGTCGTCGGCGAACTTGCCGTACACGCTCAGGCGCCCGGCGGCGTTTCCGTTGCCGATGTAC
>CAZRFC010000061.1:13811-14707 GCA_964598975.1 uncultured Mycobacterium sp.
TGCCGCCGTTGGCGGTGAAGCCGCCGTCGGGGGTGCGGGTCAGGATCATGTCCGAGGAGTAGATGTCGGCGCCGTGCTCACGCTCGGACAGGCCGAACCCGAAGATGTTGCCCTCGTCGAGCAGGCCGGCCACCTTGATCCGGGCGTCGTCGTTGGCGCTCAGCCACACCGGGCCCAAGCCCAGCACCGACACCTGCCAGGCATACCAGTGCGCCAGCGAGTAGAACCCGAGGATCTCGTTGAGTTCGTTGATCCGGGCCAGGTCCCAGCGGGCCTGCTTGTCGCCGACCAGTTCGCCGACCTCGGCGGGAGTGCCGAAGGTGGCGAAGATCTTCTTATCGGCAATGAGTGTGAGGAAGTCGGTGTACCACTCGCCGGAGTAGTACTCCTCTTTGTTGCGGGCCAGGCCCTTGGTCTCGAAGAAGTCGACGAGTGCCAACAGTTGCTGCCGGGTGCCTTCGTCGTAGGACTTCGGGTCATAGGTGCTGGGGTTGAAGAGCAAGGCCATGGCTCCCAGCCTACTTCCGGGCGGCTAGACGGCCAGTCTGGTGCCGGTCTCCCGTTCGGCGAACGCGACGAGTTCCGCCGCGGCGGCGTAGTCGCAGGCCACCGCAGAGCGGCCGATCAGGACCGGGCCGCCGCGCAGGCCGAACCGGCCGCTGACCCCGACGTAGCTGCCCGGCGGGATCGGTTCGCTGATGCAGTACAGCGTCGGCGCGGCACCGGCGTCGATGTCGTTGGCCACCCGGTCGGCGAGAAATTTGACGGTCCGGTGGGCCGCCGACATCAGCGGCGTGTCCGACACATGCGACAGGTTCGAGGCCACCCAGCCCGGGTGGGTGAGGTGGGCGACGACGCCGGATCCCGCCGCCCGCAGCCGCCGGTCCAGTTCCAGC
>CAZRFC010000062.1:0-6097 GCA_964598975.1 uncultured Mycobacterium sp.
AGACTCGGCGTTTCGGTCACCCAGGAAGATCCGCATCATTTCCGGGATGTCAGCGACGAAGAGATAAGACGACGGTAAAGTTCCACGTACTCACGTGACACGGACTCCTTACCGTGGCGCTCATCGAGCGCACACACCAAGTCAGGGTCGGGTGAGTATCCACTGGCCGCACGAGCGAGTGCCGACTCAATCCCTTCCGCTACCGCATGAGCGCTATTCACATCGACCAGAATTCCCGCGCGTCCGTCCAACAGGGTCCATGGGACACCCCCTGAGCGTGCGCCGCCAATGACTACCAACCCAGCGTTGAGGGCTTCAAGGAGCGCGATTGGTTGCGCCTCCTCTTGGGACGGGTGGCAGAAGATCGACGCGCGCGCATATTCGTTCGCGATGTCGGAGTGCTCCAGTGGACCAACAAAAGTTACGTTCGTTTCAAGCCGATGGGATCGCGCCCATTCTGCAATCGGATCATCCGCCGCCAACCCCGGTCCAACCAGTCGCAGTTCAGCTTCCGGGTACTTCTGAACCACTATCGCGAAGGCGCGGATCAGTGTTCGTACGTTTTTTAGTCGCGAGCCATTCGCCACATCAAGAATCAGCCAACGACGACGCGTACTCGATTCAACAGCGGGGGGCAGGTCTGGGACGATGTTGGCAATCACAGGAATCGGGCGCCGATACAACAGCAGCCTCCGCCAGCGATCTGCTAGCGAGGGGGACACCGCCGTCAAGTCACGAATCGCGAACCTGACGCGGATCGCCATAGCAGTACGAATAACTCGATAAGTATCCGGAGTCAACCGGAGTATCGTAAATGGCGCATCGTGCGCAGTGACCAAAACGGGCGTTTTTGCTGACTTAATCGCGGCTAGCGCAAACTCATACGTCCAATGCGCGTGGACAATATCGGCTGACGAGTTTTTCAATTCCCTTTCCAGATCGCGCCGCTCTTGCCGGAAAAAGTCTAGAGCGCGAGCCCGAGCGCTGTGCCGATAAGGAACGACGGTGACACTGAGGCGCTCTCCTGCAAGTCGGACTGTGGTGCTTACCGCAGGCGAACACGTGTAGACAGACACCCGATGCCCGAGTGCAAGGAGCCCGTCTGCCAGTTCATTCACCGGAACGCCGCCAAGTCCGCCGGGGATGTTCAGTTCGTTGTCCAAGTGGTGCGCCAGGGATCGCGGCTCTGCCGGGCCGACGAGGGCAACATGAAGCCGCTCGCCGCTCACTCCAGACCTCGCCGGTACAAATTGGCGCTCCCCCGCGTGCCGCGCGACGCAGACAGATTGACAAGTCGCCCGGGCGCCGCTCTCTCCGGCACGGTAATCGCCGCCTTTTCAAGGTCGGCCAAACCCATGGACTCAGAAAGAGGCCCTGATCTTCGAGAGGATGCTTGCGCGCCCCGGCCATACTTAAGCGACACTGCGATCGCTGCTCCCAACCATGGTGCGACGTACCACTCCACCGAGTATGCCCAGCCGAAACCCGCGACAGCCGCGACAACAAAAGCCCAGAGGGAGGGCGCCCAGCGGGACTTCGCCAACGCCACAAACAAAACCGCGATGAGCGTTATCACTCCAGCAATACCCAGACGAAGAAAGATCTCTACGTACCAGTTATGGGCTGAAACCGCTGTCCACCCACCGTTGGACAACCGCCGGAGATTTCCGGTACCGAACGGGTTGCCGCCAACAACAACCGCCGACCCGCTGGAAATTGAGCGGGAGATCAGGGCCTGCCAGCTGGAAGTGCGCCACTCAAAGGTGCCTGTATCCGCCGCCGACTCTACGTACTCGGAACCGCTTAAAATGCCAGAAGTCCAGCCGAAGAGTAGGAGCCAGGCACCTACGGCCAGAGGAACCATGGCCCGTTTCCGCGCGAGTCTTCGCCCAGACCAGATTGCGACTGCGGCGACCCCCATCAAGCCCGCGGTCCAGACTGAACGGTGCTGAGCGAGAACCACAACCCCCAAGAACACGAGGGCGCTGACTGTGGCAGATTGAGAGCGAACCTTCCCCGGGCTAGACAACGCAGTTGCTGCGCAGAGCAACAGTGCAAACGTCTGACTAGCGATAAGAGGACGTCCACTGCGGATGACGCCGTCGCCCAGCGAGATAGTTGACGCGGCAGTACCTATTCCATATCGGGCGATATGGTAGGAGGCGACAATCACCAACGCCCAGCCAAGAACAAGGCTGAAAGTGTGGAGTTTGAGCCGGTCAGGGCGAACCGCGAGCGCCCAAGTCATCGCGAAGAAGAAGTACAGCGGGGTACGCGCCTCGTTAAAGGCAGTCCCCGGACCAAATTCGCCGACTCCGCGAAGTAGCGAAACGGCGATGAGGACGCCGAACAACACCCATGGGATGAACAAGCCCCCCAGGTTGGCTCGGAGTTGCGACAGCTCCAATACCCCAACCACAAAAAAGAGGGTCGTTATCACATCGCTGGGATAGACGCTTATTCCGGAGAGTTGAACTAGCGCCGGCGGACTCGGCACTTCCCAAAGGGAGATAAGCGTCAGACCGATCAACCACAATCCGACATGCGGTGAACGACGCAACCACTCGACGGCCACAGCGAATACGACCAGCACTGTGAACGCGACAATGATGAAGAAGACCAAGGCTACTAGCGGCTCGATACCCATGGTCTGCTTTCAAAGCCGGATCGCGCTCGGGTGCGTGGAAGCACCCCGCGTGTCGAAGAACAATTGCGAGCGTTTTACCAGTTCGTCCACGTCGTATTCGCGGTGGGCCTGGAGCAGAAGCACAGCGTCTGTCCGGGAAATCGCGGTCTCCAGGTCGTCGACACGTGGAATGGCCACCCCATCAATACTCCAAGCGGCCACACGCGGATCGTGAAACATCAAGTTTGCACCCTTCCGCGCGAGCAGAGTGGCGATCGGCTTCGCGGGTGACTCCCGCTGATCGGCAATGTTCGGTTTGTAAGCGACGCCCAAGATGAGAACGCGAGAACCCCGCACCGGCTTGCCCACGTCGTTAAGCGCGTCTTGTAGGCGATTGACGACGTAGCGGGGCATGCCCTCGTTTATTTCCTGAGCCAGTTCAACGAAGCGGAATGGACGGCCGAGTCTGCGTTTGACCTCGTAGCTCAGATAATTGGGGTCGATCGGAATGCAGTGTCCGCCGACACCAGGCCCCGGGTAGAAGGGCTGGAATCCGAACGGCTTGGTGGAGGCGGCACTGATAACCTCCCAGAGGTCGATATCGAGTTCTCGACAGAAGCGCACCATCTCGTTGACTAGTGCGATGTTGACGTGCCTGTACGTATTTTCTAGTAGTTTCGCCGACTCGGCCTCTTTGGCGCCCTTGACTGAGACGACGGTGTCCACGAAGGCTTGGTAAAACTGGCTGGCAAGCCGCGTCGACTCTGCCGTCACACCGCCAACGACCTTCGGCGTGTTACGGATGGTGTACTCCTGATTACCAGGGTCGATCCGCTCGGGCGAGAACGCAAGAAAGAAATCTCGATCGATCTGCCAGCCTGAAGCCTCCAGCACCGGCCGGACGAGATAATCGGTGGTTCCGGGATACGTCGTCGATTCGAGGATCACAAGGACGCCGGGCTTTGCGAATCGAGCGATATCGTCCACAGCGTGCTGCACCGCCGTCATGTCAGGACTTCCGTCAGCGCTGAGCGGTGTCGGAACACAGATGACGATGACGCCTGCTTCGGCCAAGACGGCAGTTTCCGCGGACGCGCGGTAGCCACGGCCCAGCGCTGCGTAAAGTTCATCATCGCTGATGTCATCGATGTGGCTGATCCCCATTGAGAGGCGAGCGACCACCTCGGGATCGAGATCAAGGCCCGTCGTGGTGTAACCCGCCCTGGCGGTTTCGATAGCAAGCGGTAGGCCCACGTAGCCCTGCCCAACGATCACGACGCTCCGCATCGAGTCATCTGACACGCTGCAACTCCGTCTCTCGGTTCTGGATGATGCGTTCGTCGGCGTCTGAGCGGGGCCTCCTGATTGTACTTGCACCCAGCACACTCACCGCTGACGGTCCCTGAGGGGAACCCCGGTCGAGGAGCCAGGGTTTCTCCTTACCAGGGGACTACTACCTATCAAACGCCTGACCCACCAGTGCGAGTACGTTACGAAGACAAACCCAAGCCAGGTGTGCGGGTGGCGCTTCCGCAGAATCCGCTTCAGCGTGTTGTAGTTGCCGCCACCCTTCACGCCGACGAACGTTCGCCAATCGTCCATCACAGGGCCCAGAGGGGGAATCTGATTGGGCGCGCAGGATCCGACAATGCGGGGCAGCAGCACGAGTTCGAAGCCCCTTTCGTGAACCCGCATCCCGTAGTCGGTGTCCGCACCGAAGTGCGCCAAACAGCCGTCAATTCCGCCCAACGCGCGGGCGACTTTCATCGGCACAAATACGAGATTGCCGTTGAAAGTATCCACCGACTGGAGTGTGCCGTCGGGTTCCACCCGGACTCCCCTTAGGGGATGGAACCCGACGCTCCGAAAGCCGGAGTACGTCAACTGCCCTGTGCCCGGATCCCGCATTGCGCCTACCAGAACCGCATGGGGAACGCTCCGAGCTGCCGCAAGCGCAACTTCGAGGAAATCTACATCGAGTTCAACATCGTCATTAAGCCACACGAGATAGCCATCGTCACCGTTGGCGTTGAGTACATGAGCTTCTGCCTCAGCCATGC
This sequence comes from uncultured Mycobacterium sp., assembly GCA_964598975.1. Taxonomy (GTDB): domain Bacteria; phylum Actinomycetota; class Actinomycetes; order Mycobacteriales; family Mycobacteriaceae; genus Mycobacterium. The sequence continues at coordinate 4,687 of CAZRFC010000062.1, forward strand.
TGCGTGACCAGAATGCCGAGCCGTCGCCAGCGATACGGACAATGGGCAAGTCGAGCGCGGCAAGCGACTCCGCGGTGCCGTCGGTCGAACCGTCGTCAAAGACAGTGAAGTCGGCGTCGACTCCTAGCGCCGAAGCAGCGGCCGCGAAGGTTGTCAGTGCGCGTACGGTCAAATCTCGCCGATTGTGACAGGCGACCAGCACATGAAGTGGCACCGCTGGACATTCCTCAACCTGGCCCAATTGAGCCTCCAATCGATCCAGAAATCGCGGCAATCGCGCGCCGCCGCCTCCGCGACACCACCCAACCGCTCGAACTCCTCGTCAGGTAAAGCATGTATCGACCTGCGGGCCAGGCTCAGCGAGGCATGGAACACGCGGGGATCACCGTTGTTCGCGAGTGTAACAAGAGGACAAATCAGGGGCTCAAGCCACTTGAGCCGCACGTCTGGGGTTTAGGTACCCTACGGAGCATGGCGGCCAACATTTTCCTGCGAAAAGTCCTCTGTGCCGCGCTACCCCGCCGAGTCATGCTTTCGCGTCGCCTAAAAGATGGAACGCTGGTCAGTGGCGCCAACCGGGCCGGCTACGGGGGCCGGGGGGCGTTCATCTTGGGTGACGACATCGAACCCGAGTTCGCTGCCCTGGATAAGATTCTGAGCCAAGGAGACGTCCTGATCGACGTGGGCGCGAACTCGGGGGTCTACACGCTCAAGGGCGCGCGGATCGTGGGCAGCGACGGTCTCGTTCTCAGTCTTGAGCCAAATCCGGATCTTCTGACGGTCCTGAAGCGCAATATCGGGCGAAACCGTCTTAGCAACGTGCGACTGCGCGGACTGGCTGCCGCCGACGAGTGCCGCGAGTTTCCCTTCTTCGAGGTCGATAACAAGCCGAACTCGTTCAGCCTGATCTCTCGGCATGACGGAACGGCCTCATTCTCGGTCCTGGCCGTCGACCTCGACTCGCTGGTCGGTTGGGAAGGCATCGATAAGGTCAATGTCATCAAAATCGACGCGGAAGGGGCGGAGGACCGAGTACTCGCCGGTGCAAGCGCCATCATTCGCAAACATCGGCCGGTCATCATCGCCGAGGTGATCAGGTGTGGGCTGAGCGCCCTTCCTGAGGGCTACCGAGCCTTTCAGCTATCCGGCAGTCCCAACCAGGTTCTGCTTCCAGAGGGCCACCGCCTCATTTCAGTTGCGGCTCGTCTCGGTTGGGCTGACGCAGGAGACGCTCTGACCACGAAGACGGTTTGACGCTTGGCCGCCGGTTGCAGGCGACATCGAGTCGGTCGTGAGCCTCACCAACCGAAACCAACCAGACGCAAGCCTGATCCGTCGAAGCTCGCTTCTGCCAGGCAGTTGCGGCCATCGACCACTAGTTCACCGCGCATTACTCGACGTAGCTCGCCAA
>CAZRFC010000062.1:6107-14659 GCA_964598975.1 uncultured Mycobacterium sp.
GCCAAGATCGATAAGGCGAAACTCCGGCCACTCGGTAACCAGGACAACAGCGTCCGCCCGGTCAGCCGCGGCATAGACGTCGCGCGCCAGCCGAATATCTTCGAACTCCTCGGGAAGCGATTTCACAACAGGGTCGAACGCTGAAATCACCGCGCCGGCGGCCAGCAGTTGCCGTGCGATGTCCAATGCCGGAGCGTCGCGCAGATCGTCCGTCCCCGGCTTGAACGCCAGCCCGAGCAGTGCGATACGACGCCCCTTCAAGGAATGCAGTTCCCGCTGAAGCTTGCGTATCGCACCCATCCTTTGCGCCCTGTTGATGTCGACCGTCGCCTGCAGCATCGAGGGTGTGTAGCCATACTCCTGGCTTGATGCGATCAACGCCGAAACATCCTTGCCGAAACACGAACCACCCCAACCGACACCGGGATTGAGGAAGGCACTCACGATCCGATGGTCGGCGCCGATGGCTGGCAAAACCTCACGGACGTCGGCACCGAGAAGCTCGCACATCTGAGCGATCTCGTTGGCGAAACTGATCTTTGTCGCCAGGAAGGCATTCGCGGCGTACTTGATCATCTCCGCCGATGTCAGTCCCGTCGTGATCAAAGGCGGCCGATCGTCTTGCCGTGCGCCCTCGAAGGATTGGTCGAGCACGGGCTGGTAAACCTCAGTGACCCGTTGTACGTCGGCGGGGGCGCCACCCAGCACAATCCGATCTGGGAAGAAGAAGTCATCGATGGCGGAGCCCTCACGGAGGAACTCCGGATTGGACACCACGGAGAAGGCCAGCTCTCGGTTCCCCAACAGGGCGTCCTCGAGGACGGTCCGGGTCCAGTGGCCGGATCCGACCGGCACCGTGGACTTGTTCACGATGACCGCACCATTCCGCAGGTGTGGGGCCAAGGAATGGATTGCGCTCTCAAGCTGCTCAAGGTTCGGCGACCCGTCGGGACCCGGCGGAGTTCCTACGCACAGGAAGACGAAGTCTGCATCCGGTAGCGCCTCGGCGGGGGCATCTGTGAACCGCAGTCGGCCGGACGCCAGCGTCGCTGCCAGAAGTTCCGGCAGCCCGGGCTCGACGAAGGGGACCTCGCCGTCGCTGAGAAGGCCCACGCGCACGCCGTCGCTGTCCAGGCCCACAACGGAATGCCCGAGAAACGCCAGACAGGTGGCAGTGACAGCCCCGACATACCCGGTGCCGATGACCGCGATCTTATGTCCTGCGTGCTCTTGGTCAGCAGTCACGTCGATCGGCGCCGGTGACGAGGCGTGGACGGCCCCGTCGGCCCGATCACGGAACCAGGTGATCGTCTGGCGCAGACCGTCCCGGACATCGACATGCGGTTCCCAATGCAGTTCGGTGCGAGCGAGACTGATGTCGGGCTGGCGTTGGGCCGGATCGTCCTGCGCTCGGGCGATGAAATTCAGCGGCGAATCAGATCCCGTTAGCTCACGGATAAGCCCAGCCAGTTCCAATATCGACATCTCGTGCGGGTTGCCGACGTTGACAGGACCTGCGAGGTCGGAAAACAACAGCCGCAGGGCACCCTCGACCAAGTCATCGACAAAGCAGACCGATCGCGTCTGGCTGCCGTCGCCTTGGACGGTGATCGGCGCACCGGTCAGCGCCTGAGTAATGAAGTTCGGAATCGCGCGACCGTCATTGGGGCGCATCCGGGGGCCGTAAGTATTGAAGATTCGCATGATCGCAGTGTTGACGCCGTGCTTAGTTCGGTATGCGGTCGTGAGCGCTTCGGCGAAGCGCTTAGCCTCGTCGTAGCAGCTGCGGGGCCCGACCGGATTAACGTTGCCCCAGTAGCTTTCGGTCTGGGGGTGGACGAGCGGGTCACCGTAGGTCTCCGACGTCGATGCGAGCAGGAAACGGGCACCTTTCTCCATGGCCAATCCCAGGGTGTTCAGCGTTCCCAGCGCCCCCACCTTTAATGTCTGGATCGGCAGATCGGCGTAATCGACCGGCGAAGCCGGGGAAGCGAAGTGCAGAACGTAGTCAACCGGCCCCGTAATCGAAATGTGGTTGGTGACGTCAAGTTCGACCAACTCGAAGCCGTTGCGGCCTTGAAGGTGGGCGACGTTCTCTGCCGAACCCGTCGAGAAATTATCGAGGCAGGTGACATCAACGTTCTGGGCCAATAAGCGTTCTGCAATATGAGAGCCCAAAAATCCTGCGCCGCCGGTTAACACCGCATGTGGTCGCATAGCACTCTCCTTGATCCTCAAGTCCCCGCCTTAGACCGCTGCGGAGAACGCTATCAACACGGAAGACGCAAACTCATCGCGATTATTAGTCAACGCGTCTCAGGAGTTTCTCCGAACCGATCCCCGATTTGCACGGTACCAATCGACCACGCTCTCGATTCCCTCCCGCAAGCCGATCTTCGAGGTCCAGCCAAGTTTCGCCAGTCTGGACACGTCCAGCAGCTTTTGCGGAGTGCCGTCGGGTTTGGTTGTGTCCCAATGCGTTTCACCGGCATAGCCCACGACGTCTGAAATGGTGTCGGCGAGTTCTTTGATTGTCACATCGGTACCCGTCCCGACGTTGACCTGCTCGGGACCGTCGTAGTGTTCAAGCAAATACAGACACGCGTCGGCCATATCGTCGACGTGAAGAAACTCACGACGGGGCGAGCCGGTCCCCCAGTTGGTCACCGAGTTCTCTCCGGTGTCAGCCGCTTCGACATAACGCCGAATGAGCGCCGGCAGAACGTGCGATCCGGTCGGGGAAAAGTTGTCATTTGGCCCGTAGAGGTTAGTGGGCATAGCGGATATCCACGACAGCCCGAACTGCCGACGCACGGCCTGAACGTGCATGATGCCGGCGATTTTGGCGATGGCGTACGCGTCATTGGTGGGCTCAAGCGGTCCGCACAGCAAGGATTCCTCGCGGATGGGCTGCTCCGCCAGCCTGGGGTAGATACAGGATGAACCTAGGAATAGCAGCCGGTCCACCCCGATGTGACGCGCACCGTCCAGCACGTTCAGCTGGATCCGGAGGTTGTCGCTGAGGAAGTCGACGGGAAACGTGTTGTTGGCATGGATGCCACCCACCTTGGCCGCGGCGAGCACAACGTAACGCGGCTTTGCAGAATCGAGAAACTCGAAAACCGGCTCACGGTCCCTGAGGTCGAGTTCCGCTGATGTCCTGCCGATGATGTTCTCGAATCCGGCGGATTCCAGCCTGCGAACGATCGCTGAGCCTGCGAGGCCTTGGTGGCCGGCAACATAGATCGGCGCCGCACGGTCTAACGGCCCGGCAGAATACGCGGTCACTGTCCGGCTTCCCGCAGGCGCGTAGGGGTCTCCCACCACTCGAGAGGAACGGTGTCGATCCACGGCCGACCTTCGTGTTCGAGTGCCTCGATATCAGCGTCAACCATCAGGCGCGCCAACTCGAGGCTGTTTACGGACGGGACCCAGTCAAGTTTCTTGCGGGCGCGGGATGCGTCTCCGATGAGCGCGTCCACCTCCGCCGGGCGAAGGTAGCGTTCGTCGAACCTAACGTGCTTCTCCCAGTCCAGACCGGCGTGTTCGAACGCCGTCTGCAGAAATTCGCGAACTGTAATGCCGACGCCGGTTGCCAAGACGTAGTCGTCGGGCTGATCAGCCTGGAGCATCCGCCACATGCCCTCGACGTACTCGGGGGCATACCCCCAGTCCCTTATCGCGTCGAGATTGCCCATGTAGAGGAATTCCTGCCGTCCCGCCTTGATCGCCGCGACTGCACGGGTGATCTTTCGCGTGACGAAGGTTTCCCCCCTTCTGGGGGACTCGTGGTTGAAGAGGATCCCATTGACCGCGAAAAGCCCATAAGCCTCGCGATAATTCTTGGTGATCCAGTAACTGTAAACCTTGGCGGCTGCGTACGGGGATCGGGGATAGAACGGCGTGTGTTCGTTTTGCGGGGGGGCTTCCGCCCCGAACATCTCCGATGACGACGCTTGATAGAACTTCGTTTCTATTTCCGACTGGCGGACAGCTTCGAGAAGGCGGACGGTTCCGGTTCCGGTGGTGTCGGTCGTGTGTTCGGGCTCGTCGAACGAGACTCGTACGTGGGACTGGGCCGCCAAGTTATAAACCTCATCGGGTCTGACCTGCCCGAGAAGTGTCACGAGCCGTGCGCCGTCGCTCAAATCGCCGTAGTGGAGAAAGAGCCTCGCGTCTTTGGAGTGGGGATCGGTATAGATGTGATCGATGCGGGACGTGTTGAAGGTCGACGCTCGACGAATGATCCCGTGCACTTCGTAGCCCTTGGCGAGCAGAAGTTCCGCCAGATAGGACCCGTCTTGTCCCGTGATGCCGGTTATGAATGCGCGTTTGGTCATCTAGGTCACGGCCGAATCTCGAAGTACCTCGGGGGGATGTCAGAACTTTGGATCACGGCAGCGAAGTCTATCGGTCATCAGAAGCGCGACGCGCCAGTCACCCTCATCGCGTTTGCTACCGCCCAGGGGGCTTAAGCCTCTTTTCTCAGGCATCGACTAGGCAAATCCGACCTGCTTGTGCAAAGATCCTTAGGACACCCTGAGAGGTTTTGGTGAGCAACGGAGACGTTACTGTGTGGGGCCAAGCTGGAGCGGAGAGCCTTAGACACGAGCCTGCGAACCGCATTCTGCCCGCAGCCGTGCAGAACTCCTCTCCAAACCCGGCTTGGCACCGCAAGTACTCAGCTTGGCTGGTCGCGACCGACCTCGTTTCCATCCTGCTCGCCGTGGGTGTCGCGCATTGGCTCCGCTTCGGACAGACACCCGGTTCCGCAGTCTTGCCCCTGCTGCAAGGGGTCACTTATCTCGAGGTCTCGATAGCCATCGCCGCCCTATGGATGGCTGCCCTGTCGATCAACAACGCTCGTTCCCAACGCATCATCGGATCCGGTGCCGAGGAATACCGCCGGGTATGGTCCGCTACGGCGGCGGTCTTCGGCGGCGTTGCCATCGTCTCCATGCTGTTCAAGCTCGAGATCGCCCGCGGCTACCTCATGATCGCGCTGCCGGCCGGCATCGTGCTGCTGCTACTCAGTCGGTGGATCGCCCGCAAGGTGGTCGTACGAGTACGTAAGGACTTCGGCAAGTGCATCACCCGACTCCTGGTCGTCGGCAGCCCTCGTGCGGTCCGGGACCTCACCGCGGCGCTGTCACGGGAACCGTGGTCCGGCTACGAGGTGGTCGGCGCCTGCGTTCCGGGCACACGCCCGCGCGATGCCATCATCAAAATCCCTGGTTTTGGCACCATCCCGGTTCTGGGTGATGAGTCAACCGTCGCCCGCGCCGTCGCACTCACCGGGAGCCATGCCGTCGCGGTCGCGGCCAGCGAGCAGTTCCACGGCAAGGGTCTTCGCGACCTGTCCTGGGAACTGGAGCGTCTCGACATCGACCTGCTGGTCGCACCCGGCGTCATCGATGTCGCTGGGCCACGGTTGCACATGCGCCCCGTCGCCGGTCTACCGCTGATCCATGTGGAAAAGCCGCAGTACCACGGAGCCAAGAAGTTCCAGAAACGTGCCTTCGACATCGGATTCGCCAGCACCGCTCTGCTCTTCGCCATGCCGCTTCTTGTGCTCATCGCGGCAATCATCAAACTCACCAGCAAAGGTCCGGTGTTCTACCGCCAGCAGCGTGTCGGTATCGACGGCAAATCCTTCGAAATGATCAAGTTCCGCACGATGGTCATGGGCGCCGATCAGATGGTTGGGGAATTGGCGGAGCTCAATGAGGCCGACAGCGGGGTGTTGTTCAAGATCCGCAACGACCCCCGCGTCACCCCGGTGGGCAAGTTCCTGCGCAAGTACAGCCTCGACGAGGTCCCTCAGTTCATCAATGTCGTCCAGGGCCAGATGAGTGTGGTGGGTCCGCGGCCGCCGTTGGCTAACGAGGTGGAGTCCTACGACGATGACGCCAAACGACGCCTTCTGGTGCGTCCCGGCGTTACCGGGCTGTGGCAAGTCAGCGGACGCTCCGACCTGTCCTGGGAGGACTCCGTGCGACTCGACTTGTTCTACGTGGAGAACTGGTCCATGATGGCGGACCTCTTGATCGCGCTCAAGACCGTTCGCGTGGTGCTCAACCACACCGGGGCCTACTGAGCGTCCGGGTCCAGCGGTACCCGCACGGTGACCAACAGCGCGCGGTGATCCGAACCGGCCACGGCGACCGTACGGACCGGACCCGCCGCGGCTCGGCGGGTGAGGACGTGGTCGATTGCGAGCACCGGCGGATACCAGGTGTTCGAGGGAAACGTCGGTGCGAAACCGGATCCGGACTGCTGCACCGCATCGAGATAACCGTCAGTGAGCAGATCACGGAACTGTTTGATGTCCGGCGTGCTGTTGAAATCGCCCCCGATGATCACCGCACCGGGGCCCGCCGCGGTGGTTAGGTCGTCCATCCGGGCCTTGGCGGCCACCATGTCGTTTCGCCATCCGTCGACGTTGTTCACACCGTAGGCCAGGGGCGAGAACACGTGCTCGGCGGCAACCACCGGGTCGAATCTCACACCGGGCAACTGGACTCGCGCCGCCGGAAGATAAGCGCCGCGATGCCGCGGCGGCGACAGCGCGATAAGCGGATACCTGCTCCAGATCCCGATCCCACTGGCCTCCGGCCCCGGGCTCAGATGGGAGTGGGGAAACACGGCGTCGATTCCGGCCGCTTTGAAGCGCTGGACTGACTCAGCCGTCAACTCCGCCACCGTGATCACGTCGGCGTTCGCCGTCGCCAGCTCGACGAATGACTGCGCGTCGGCCTGCCCCCTGCGGATATTCGATGACAGCACCCGCATCTCGGCATGTGGACCGAAATCGGTCGGCCGTCCGAGGTAGTACCACGACACCTGGATCGCCACGCTGGCCGCGACAAGCAGGACGGCGAAAAGCGACAGCACGATCCGCTTCCGCCACAGCGTCAAAACCAAGACGACCACGGCAGCCAGCGCGACGTAGGGTGCCCCAACGGCCAACACAAGACGCGGCATGTTTGTGACGGGCTGAGCCCGCGCGACCAACGTGAGTGCCACGAAAGCCAGAGCCGTGACCACGATCGCAAAGGCGAGCGCCCTCCGACTACGGCCGGCCACGTCAGGGAGCGATCTTCGCCTGCTCGTCCATCACGCCGGTCGCGAACTGCAGAGCGGGAGCATCCCCCTTGGGGGCGTCGGCGTTGATCTGCAACACAAAAACTCCGCCCTCAGTGGGGATCACCACGGTCTTCTGAGCGATGATCCGCTCCTGACCGTCACGGGTGTAGAGCCCGCCAAGCGCTACCGCTTCGAAGCCGCTGAGCGTGCTGCGCTCCGGTTGCTGCAGCGACTTGTAGTCCGGCAGGTTCCGCAGTTCACCGGGCGCAAAGTTGATGATCTGCGCCTGATCGACCTCACCGCTCAGCTTCGACAGCAGAACATCCACGGTGGCCGGATCATTGGGGTCGGCCGAGTCCTTCATGAACGCCTCGCCGTAGGCCCACGCCGGGGTGTCCGGGCCGGCGTCGGCCCAGTTGTCCGGCAAACCGAGGGTGATCTTCGGGGTTCCGGGTTCCCCGGGGCGGGCCTGCGTCGCGGTGATGCCGTTGCCCTTGAAATAGTCCTGGATGGTCTTGGCCTTGCCGTCGACCATCTCTGAACTGAAGCCCGAGTCCTCGCTCTTCTCCCGGTCGTTCATGATCGAGGGCACGGTCACCGCCGCGGCTACCGCCGCGGCAGCGACCGCCAGCACGGCCAGGTTGCGGGGCCGCCGGTACCACGGCGTCGCCGCCGGCGCGGCGGCCGTCACCTCAGTCTCGAGGTTCTCCCCCGCGGGTTCCCTGCGCTCGTGGACCCCCATAGCGAAGCCTTACGCCTCTTCGGTGAAGTTCCGGGTCACCGCCGGGTCGACCGGGATGCCGGGGCCGGTGGTGGTGGAGACGGTCACCTTCTTGAGGTAGCGCCCCTTCGACGAAGACGGCTTGGCGCGCAGCACCTCGTCGAGGGCGGCGCCGTAGTTCTCGGCCAACTTCTTCTCGTCGAAGGAGGCCTTGCCGATGATGAAGTGCAGGTTGGCCTGCTTGTCGACGCGGAAGTTGATCTTGCCGCCCTTGATGTCGGTCACAGCCTTGGCCACGTCCGGGGTGACCGTTCCGGTCTTGGGGTTGGGCATCAGGCCGCGGGGGCCGAGCACGCGGGCGATCCGGCCCACCTTGGCCATCTGGTCGGGGGTGGCGATCGCGGCGTCGAAGTCCAGGAACCCGCCCTGGATCTTCTCGATCAGGTCGTCGCTGCCGACCACGTCGGCGCCGGCGGCCATGGCCTGCTCAGCCTTCTCCCCCACCGCGAACACCGCGACGCGGGCGGTCTTGCCGGTGCCGTGCGGCAGGCTGACGGTGCCGCGCACCATTTGGTCGGCCTTGCGCGGGTCCACCCCGAGGCGGATCGCGACCTCGACGGTGGCGTCCTGCTTCTTCGAGGAGGTCTCCTTGGCCAGCTTGGCCGCCTCCAGTGGGGTGTGCAGCTTGTCGCGGTCGACCTTCGCGGCAGCTTCCTTGTAGGCCTTGCTGTTCTTGCTCATTGTG
>CAZRFC010000063.1:0-14638 GCA_964598975.1 uncultured Mycobacterium sp.
CGCCCAGGAGTTCGATGTCGTTGTCGTCGGGAGTGGCGCGGCCGGGATGGTCGCCGCTCTCACCGCCGCCCATCAGGGACTTACCGCGGTGGTTCTGGAGAAGGCCGCGCACTACGGCGGCTCGACGGCCCGATCCGGCGGCGGCGTGTGGATCCCCAACAACGAGATCCTCAAGCGGGACGGGGTGACCGACACCGCCGAAGCCGCTCGCACCTACCTGCACACCATCGTCGGCGACGTCGTCCCGGCCGAGAAGATCGACACCTATCTGCAACACAGCCCCGAGATGCTGTCTTTCGTACTCGAACACACACCGCTGAAGATGTGTTGGGTACCGGGCTACTCCGACTACTACCCCGAACAGCCGGGCGGTCGACCCGCCGGCCGGTCCATCGAGCCCAAGCCGTTCGACGCCAAGCGGCTGGGTCCGGATATGGCAGGCCTGGAGCCTGCCTACGGCAAGGTGCCACTCAACGTGGTGGTGATGCAACAGGACTACGTCAGGCTCAATCAGATGAAGCGTCATCCCCGCGGCGTGCTGCGCAGCCTCAAGGTCGGCGCTCGCACCGCATGGGCCGGGATGCGTGGAAAGAACCTGGTCGGCATGGGCCGGGCACTGATCGCCCCCTTGCGGATCGGCCTGCGCGACGCGGGAGTGCCGGTGCTGCTGAACACCGCCCTGACCGACTTGTACGTCGAGGACGGCGTGGTGCGCGGTGTCTATGTGCGGGACATGACGGCGCCCGAGACCGCGGAGCCTCGCCTTATCCGGGCTCGGCGCGGCGTGATCCTCGGCAGCGGCGGGTTCGAGCACAACGAGTCGATGCGGCGGAAGTATCAGCGGGAGCCGATCGGCACCGCGTGGACGGTGGGGGCCGCCGCCAACACCGGCGACGGAATTTTGGCGGCCGAAAAGCTAGGCGCGGCAATGGACCTCATGGAGGATGCCTGGTGGGGGCCGACAGTCCCACTCGAGGGTGCTCCGTGGTTCGCGCTCTCCGAGCGCAATTCGCCCGGGTCGATGATCGTCAATATGTCGGGCAAACGCTTCATGAACGAATCGATGCCGTATGTCGAGGCCTGCCACCACATGTACGGCGGCGAGTACGGCCAAGGCGCCGGACCCGGGGAGAACGTTCCGGCGTGGCTGATCTTCGATCAGCAATACCGGAACCGCTACATTTTCGCCGGCCTGCAACCGGGACAGAAGATCCCGACGAAGTGGCTGGAGTCCGGCGTCATCGTCACCGCCGGTTCAGTGGAAGAACTCGCCGACAAAACCGGGCTTCCGGTCTCGGAATTGTCTTCCACCATAGATCGATTCAACGGCTTCGCCCGCTCTGGCGTGGATCAGGACTTCCGCCGCGGGGAGAGCGCCTATGACCGCTACTACGGCGACCCGACGAACAAGCCCAACCCCAACCTGGGGGAGATTTCCCATCCGCCCTACTACGCCGCGAAGTTGGTGCCCGGCGACCTGGGCACCAAGGGCGGGATCCGTACCGACGTGCACGGGCGGGCCCTGCGCGACGACGGTTCGGTGATCGAAGGCCTGTACGCCGCCGGGAACGTCAGCGCGCCGGTGATGGGCCACACCTATCCCGGACCCGGCGGCACCATCGGGCCCGCCATGACATTCGGCTATCTGGCCGCACTCGACATCGCACGCAGAAAGGCCTGATGTGCCAATCGATCTCGGTGTCGCTCTCGGGGCGGAACTGGAACCCGTCGAGTTCTCCTGGTCCAGCAGCGACGTGCAGCTGTATCACCTCACCCTCGGCGCCGGTTCCGATCCGATGGACCCCCGCGAGTTGCGCTATCTGACCGACGGCACACCGCAGGTGCTGCCGACCTTCAGCAGTGTGGCCGCCTCGTTCCACATGACCGAGCCGCCGAAGGTGAGCTTTCCGGGCATCGACATCGAACTGAGCCGGGTCCTGCACGCCAGCGAGGCGGTCAGCGTGCCCGGTCCGCTACCCTCGGCCGGATCGGCTCGGGCCGTGACCCGGATCACCGATATCTGGGACAAGGGTAAGGCTGCGGTCATCGTCAACGAGACGACGGTGACCGACCCGGCCGGAAATGTGTTGTGGAGCACCAGGCGGTCGATCTTCGCCCGCGGCGAGGGCGGGTTCGGAGGCGAACGCGGCCCGTCGACCTCGGAGCAGCCACCCGAGCGGCCGGCGGACTTCGAGATCGACATCCCGGTGCTGCCGCAGCAGGCCCTGCTGTACCGGATGTGCGGTGACCGCAATCCGCTGCACTCCGACCCCGAGTTCGCCTCTGCCGCAGGATTTCCCAGGCCGATCCTGCACGGGCTGTGCACCTACGGAATGACCTGCAAGGCGCTCGTCGACACCCTGCTCGACGGAGACACGTCCAACCTACGTTCCTACGGGGCGCGGTTCGCCGGTGTGGTCTTCCCGGGTGAGACCCTGAAGATCAGCCTGTGGCGCGAGGATGAACGCCATGTCGGCGTCGTCACCATCCCGGCTCGCGAAAACGCCACCGTGCTGTCCGAGGTCGAAATAGCTCACGAGTAGCCAGCGGACGGCTAGCATACGCCCAGTTCCTCCATAGGAAACACTCACAGATCGTTTAAGGGGTCGTCATGCGTGCCGTGCATTTCGTCGGTCGTGTCGGTGGACTGGCCGTCGCCCTCGGGGTGGGCGCCGCAATCTTCAACTACTCGGCGGTGGCCTCGGCTGACAGCCCCTCGACGGCATCGGAGCGCACCTCTTCGGCGTCGGAAAGCCGGTCGACGGGGCCATCTGCGTCGAGCCGACGGGGCCAGGGCGCCCTCTCCCCTCGCACTGCGATCCGCACCGGGACGGGACCGGTGTCGAGTCGCCCCGGCGGCGCTGCCGCATCGAAGGTCGGACCGGCGCGGTCGCGTGTCGGGGTACCCGCCGAGTCCGCTCCCGAACCGGCTTCCGCCGAGCCGATCACCATCCCGGATGCGACTGGCCCTTACCCGTCGGCACCGGCACCGGACCTTCTGAACGCTGTATCGGATCCGACGACCGACCCGACACTCAACGGCAACCCGACCGCCCCGGTCGGATCGCCGTTGGAATGGACCGGGCTGGCCGCCGCCCGCCGCGAACAGTCCGTCGCCAACACCCCGGCGGTGGCTTCCGCTGCCACGGTCCAGGCGGCGGCCGCAACCCAGCCAATGATCCTGGGTCCCAGCGGCGTACCCATCCCGTCGACGCGTTACGTCAATACGGTCATGGACTACTTCGTCCTGCCTAACAGCCCGGAGGGTGCCGAGACGCCCCAAGTGGTGTTCACCCCAGAAGGCCTGTACCCGATAACCGGGGTGAAGAGCCTGACCTTGAACACCTCTGTGGACCAAGGGATGAAGATCCTGTCCGACACCCTCGCACTGCTGCCCGACGGCACGACAACAACGGTGTTCGGCTACTCGCAGAGCGCGATCATCGGTTCACTGATGGAGGCCGGTTACATCTCTCCGACTTCCCCCTACAACGACGACCCGACGCCGCCGGCCATCCCCGACGACCTGAAGGACTCGATCAACTTCATCTATGTCGGTAACGAACTCAACCCCAATGGGGGTTTCCTGTCGCGTTTCCCCGGTTTGAACCTGACCAGCCTGGGCGTTCCCTTCTACGGTCCGACACCCGAAAATGCTTATCCCACAATCAATTACGCACGTGAATACGACGGCTTTGCGGATTTTCCCCGCTACCCCCTGAATCTCCTGTCCGTTGTCAACGCGCTTTTCGGGATAGCGTTCGTCCACACCGAATACACGCCCGGACCGAAGTGCACCAGCTTCTGCCTGACCAAACAGGAGGTCGAAGAGGCGATCGTGCTGCCGACGACCTCGCCGACTCAGAATTACTACTTCATCCCGACCGAGAACCTGCCGTTGCTGCAGCCATTGCGGTTCATTCCGTTCATCGGCAATCCCATCGCGGACCTGATCCAGCCGGTTTTGAAGGTGATCGTCGACCTCGGCTACGGCGATCCGGCGCACGGGTTCACCTCTGCAACCCAGCCCCTTGCCAACGTTCTGGTGCCGTTCGGCCTGTTCCCGCAAGTCAAGCCGTCTGAGGTAATCGAACGTCTCGTGGCTGGGGTCCGGCAGGGGATCGGCGATTTCATCGCAGACTTCGGGCCGGGCGGATCCGTTGCACGTGAGATGGCGGCGATCTCACTACCGAAGTTGTCGTTGGCGCTCCCAGCTCGGGGTGAATTCATCGCTACCGTCCAGGAACTAGTCCTGGCGGTCGCCGAACAGATCTCCGGATCGATCGCTTCACTCTACGAAGCGCTACTGCCGACTGCGGACATCGTCAACACCGTTGCGACCGTCCTACCGGCCTACAGTGTCGCGGTGTTCCTGGAGGGAATCCAGCAGATCATCGACGGCGAACCGATCGCGGGCTTGGTCAACGCCCTCGGCCGTCCGATCGCTGCCAACGTCGGGCTCGTCGCCACGGCAACCTTCGTCGGCATCCTGTCGTGGCTCCAGGCCGTGGCGGGTGTCGTCATCACCCCCGACGTCAGGTAGCCACGCCGACCGCCGAGTCGCAGGCCCTCAGCCGAGGATCAGGCCCGAGGTGGGCACGCCGGTGCCTGCGGTGACGAGCACATGTTCCACTCCGTTTACCTGATTGACCGACGTTCCGCGCAACTGGCGCACCCCTTCGGCGATTCCGTTCATCCCGTGGATGTAGGCCTCGCCGAGTTGGCCGCCGTGGGTGTTGATGGGCAGCCGCCCGCCGATCTCGATGGCGCCCCCGGCGATGAAGTCCTTGGCCTCCCCCTTGCCGCAGAACCCCAACTCCTCCAACTGAATCAGCGTGAACGGGGTGAAGTGGTCGTAGAGGATCGCGGTCTGAATATCGGTGGGCTTAAGCCCGGACTGCTCCCACAGTTGACGCCCCACCAGGCCCATCTCCGGTAGCCCGAGTTCGGGACGGTAGTAGCTGACCATCGAATACTGGTCCGGGCTCGAACCCTGGGAGGCGGCCTCGATGATCGCCGGTCGGTGCTTGAGGTCGCGGGCACGCTCGGGCGTGGTCACCACGATCGCCACCCCGCCGTCGGTCTCTTGGCAGCAGTCCAGCAGCCGCAGCGGCTCGGCGATCCATCGCGAGTTCTGGTGGTCCTCAATGGTGATCGGTTTACCGTAGAAGTACGCCTTGGGATTGTTGGCGGCGTGCTTGCGGTCGGCCACCGAGATCGTGCCGAAGTCACGGCTGGTCGCGCCGGACAGGTGCATGTAGCGGCGGGCGATCATCGCGACCTGTGCCGCCGGGGTGGACAGGCCGTGCGGGTAGGAGTACGAGTTGTCCACGCTGGTGGAGTCCGCACCCTGAATCAGCCGCAGCTGTACCTGACCGAACCGCATCCCTGAGCGCTCGTTGAAAGCCCGGTATGCCACAACGCATTCGGCGACACCGGTGGCCACCGCGATTGCGGCCTGCTGGATGGTGGCGCAAGCCGCACCGCCGCCGTGGTGGATCTTGGAGAAGAACTTCAGCTCGCCGATACCGGTCGCCCGTGCGACTGCCACCTCGGTGTTGGAGTCCATGGTGAAGGTCACCATGCCGTCGACGTCGGCGGGTGTCAGTCCGGCGTCGTCGAGGGCATCCAGGACCGCTTCGGCGGCCAGGCGCAGCTCGCTTCGGCCGGAGTCCTTGGAGAAGTCGGTGGCGCCGATGCCGGCGATGGCAGCTCTACCGGACAGCATCAGGCACCCCCGATGGTCAGGGTCGCGGTGGCGATGACATGGTCCCCGAGGCTGTTGTTACCAACCACTTTCACGGTGATCAGCCCATTCTCGACGGCGGTGACCTCACCGCTGAACGTGACCGTGTCGTACGCGTACCACGGCACCCCCAGGCGCAGGCCGATCGACTTGATGACTGCGTTGGGCCCGGCCCAGTCGGTGATGTAGCGCTGCACCAGCCCGGTGTCGGTGAGGATGTTGACGAAGATGTCCTTGGACCCCTTAGCCTGCGCCTTGTCCCTATCGTGATGGACATCCTGGTAGTCGCGGGTGGCGATGGCGGTCGACACGATGAAAGTCGGGTCGCCGAACAAAGACAGCTCCGGCAGCTTGGTTCCCACCGCTACCGTCGGTGCGCTCACGAGGCCGGCTCCCACGCATAGAGCGTCCAGGCTGGTCCGCTCTCCCCATCCGGGAAGTCGATATAGGTTGCGCGGACTGGCATTCCGATCTCCACCTCAGACGGGTCGACGTTTCGCAACTCGCCGAGCATTCGCACGCCTTCCTCCAGTTCCACCAGCGCAATGACGAACGGCAGCGTTCTGCCGGGAACCCGCGGCGCGTGGTGCACGACGTGGCTGAAGACCTTTCCCTTGCCGCTGGCGACAACGTATTCGGTTGGCGCCTCGCTGTCCTGCCAGATCGCGGGGACCGGGGGGTGTTGCAGCGTTCCATCGGGCCGCTTCTGGATGCGCAGTTCGTGGGCATTGACGCCGTCCCAGAAAAACTGGGTGTCGCGAGATGCGGCGGGGCGCATCATCATGTCGGGATCGAGGTCCGGCGGCACCGCGGCTGCGGCCGATTGAGCGGCGGGTTTGAACTTCATGATCCGCCACATCATGTCGGCCACTGTTTCTTTCACGTCATCGCCGACCGACCAGGTGATCTTCTGGGTGATGAAGAAACCCTCGCCGAGTGCGGTGTTCTTCGGACCGACGACGTCGGTGAGTTCGGCTGTGACACTCACCTGTTCGCCGGGGCGCAGGTAGCGGTGGTAGGTCTGCTCGCAGTTGGTCGCGACCACACCGATGTAGCCCGCCTCGTCGAAGAGTCCGAGGATCTTGCCCAACGGGTCGTCGTCAGCACGCACCCCGCCCAGCCCGGCCATCGTCCAGACCTGGATCATCGCCGGTGGAGCGACGACCCCGGGATGACCGGCGGCCTTGGCGGCGACTTCGTCGGTGTAGATCGGGTTGCGGTCGCCGATGGCATCCAGCCAATGGTCCACCATCGGCTGGTTTACGGGATGGCGGCCCTTGCGGGGCTTGCTCTTTCCCTCGGCTTTGATTCTTTCGGCGGCTTGCTGGATGTCCTCAACCGCGCTCATCGCGGCACCCTCGGGACACCGAGTCCCGCGGCGGCCACCTGCTCCCGCATTACCTCGTTGACGCCACCACCGAAGGTGATGACCAGGCTCCGCTTGGTCTGGGCGTCCAGCCACCGCAGCAGTTCCGCGGTCTCCACCTCCGCCGGATTTCCGTACTTGCCGACGATCTCCTCGGCAAGCCGGCCGATGCGTTGAATCCGCTCGGTGGAGAAGACTTTGGTGGCAGCCGCATCGGCTATGTCGACGGTCTCTCCGGCGGCTGCGACCTGCCAGTTCAGCAGTTCGTTGATCCGCCAGATCGCGCGAATCTCGCCGAGCGCGCGGCGAACGTCGTCGTGATCGATCGGTGTCACACCGTCACCGCCCGGCTTGGACGCCCATGCATGCACCCGGTCGTAGAGCCCGGCGATCTTCCCGGCCGGGCCGAGCATCACCCGTTCATGGTTCAGCTGCGTGGTGATCAACCGCCAGCCGGCGTTCTCCTCGCCCACCAACATGTCGGCCGGCACCCGCACGTCGTTGTAGTAGGTGGCGTTGGTGTGGTGTGCGCCGTCGGAGAGGATGATCGGCGTCCACGAATATCCTGGATCTCTCGTGTCGACGATCAGGATCGAGATGCCTTTGTGTTTCGCGGCTTCCGGGTCGGTACGGCAGGCCAGCCACACGTAGTCGGCGTCGTGGCCGCCGGTGGTCCAGATCTTCTGCCCGTTGACGATGTATTCGTCCCCGTAGCGGACGGCCGAGGTACGCAGCGAGGCCAGGTCGGTGCCGGCTTCCGGTTCGGAGTAGCCGATCGCGAAGTGCACCTCACCGGCCAGGATCGCGGGCAGGAACTTCTTCTTCTGCGCCTCGCTGCCGTAAACCATCAGGGTGGGTCCGACGGTCTGCAGGGTGACGGCGGGCAGTGGCACATCGGCGCGGGCCGCTTCGTTGACGAAGATCTGCTGCTCGATCGGTCCGTACCCCAGGCCGCCGTACTCCTTGGGCCAGCCGACCCCGAGCTTGCCGTCCGACCCCATCCGTTTGATGACGGCGCGGTAGGCCTTGCCGTGCCGGTCGACCTCCATCTCTTCGGCCTCGTCGGCGGAGATGAGGGTTGCGAAGTACTGGCGCAGTTCGGCCTGCAGGTGCCGTTGTTCGGGCGTCAGTTCTATGTACATTGCGCTCCAACCAAATCCAGACGATGGGCCGGTCCGCCCAGCAGGCGGGTGAGGTCCTTGACCGACGAGTAGTAGCGGTGCATGGGATAGGTGACGTCCATACCCATTCCGCCATGCAGGTGATGGCAGGTCTGCATGGCAGGCGGCAATTGCGAGGTGAGCCAGTAGGCCATGACGTCGAGGTCTTCGTCGGCGTCGCGACCTTCGGACAGCCGCCAGACCACCGAGGTGGCGGCTAAGCCTGCAGTGCGCGAGGAGATGTACACCTCGGCGAGTTGGGCGGCCACGGCCTGGAAGGTGGCCAGTGGCCGGCCGAACTGGTGCCGGTTGGATACATAGTCGGCGGTGAGTCGCACGGCACCGGCCATCAGACCGGCGGCGTAGGCACCGACGGCGGCCAGCACCAACTGGTTCAGGCGGTGCACCGTCGCACCCTCGAGAACGGCATCGACTGCTGCGTCGCGGAACTCCACCGCGAACTCGTCGCCACCCGCCGAGGTGGGGGTCTGGGTGATGCGCACTCCGTCCTCGTCGGGAGAGACGACGGCGACACCGCTGTCGGTGCTCACCAGCATCCAACTCGCCTGTCCGGCATAGGGAACCGCGACCTTGGTGCCGGTGAGCCGCCCGTTGACCAGCCTGGTTGCGGGGCGCTCCGGTAGTGCCGCACCGGGCTCATTGAGAGCGGCGGTCAGGATCGCCCCCTTGGCAACCGCGGCGAGGTAACGGTCCTGCTGAGCCTCGGTTGCCATATCGAGTAACGGAAGCTGGCCGAGGCCGAGGGTCGCCAAGGCCGGGCATATCGTCGCGTGCCGGCCGATCTCGGTCAGGGCAGTGGCGATCTCGGGCAGGCCCACCCCGTCACCGCCGAGGCGCTCGGGCACCCCCAGCGCTGTCACTCCACCGGAAACCAATGCCTCCCAGGTGTTCTCACGATCCAGGACCGTGTTAACGACGTCCGCGACGGCCTGCTGCGCCGGTTCCGGAGTGAAGTCCACCCGGGGTCTCCCTTCGCTTAAGTGGTCGAACCGGTGTAGTCGACCTGCCAGTGCTTGATCCCGTTGAGCCATCCCGACCGCAGGCGTTCCGGAGTGCCGACCGACGTGAGATCGGGCATGTTGTCGGCGATCGCGTTGAACATCAGGTCGATGGACATCCGCGCAAGGTTGGCGCCGATGCAGTAGTGCACCCCGGTGCCGCCGAAACCGACATGCGGGTTGGGGTCGCGCAGGATGTTGAACGTGTGGGGGTCCTCGAACACCTCTTCGTCGAAGTTGGCCGAGCGGTAGAACATGACCACCCGCTGCCCCTTCTTGATATGCGCCCCACCCAATTCGGTGTCCTGCACGGCAGTGCGCTGGAACGCGGTCACCGGGGTGGCCCAGCGGACGATCTCGTCGGCTGCGGTGGCGGGACGCTCGCGCCGGTACAACTCCCACTGATCCGGGTTGTCGATGAAGGCGATCATCCCGTGAGTGATCGAGTTGCGGGTGGTCTCGCTGCCGGCGACCGCGAGCATCAGCACGAAGAAGGCGAACTCGTCGTCGGACAGCTTCTCACCATCAATGTCGGCGTTGATCAGTGCGGTGACGATGTCCTCGCCGGGGTTGGCGGCCTTGACGGCGGCCATCTGCATGGCATAGCCCAGAAGCTCCATCGACGATGCTCGGGCGTCGATGTCGGCGAACTCCGGATCGTCGTTGCCGGTCATCTCGTTGGTCCAGCGGAAAAGTTGCGCCCGATCTTCCTGCGGCACCCCGAGGAGTCCGGCGATCACCTGAAGCGGTAGCTCACAGGCGACCTGCTCGACGAAGTCTCCGGTTCCCTCCGCCGCGGCGGTCTTGACGATGGTCTCGGCACGTTGGGTCAACTCCGCGCGCAGCCGCTCCACCGCGCGCGGGGTGAATCCGCGGGAGATGATGCGCCGTAACCGATCGTGGTGATCGCCGTCCATGATGAGCAGGATCACGCTCTGCATGTCGATCTCTTCGCGCTTCATGTCATCGGCGAACTGCGGAAGCGCGGTGTTGGGACCCGAGTGGTAGATGTCGCTTCGTCGGGAGACCTCTTTGACGTCCCTGTGCTTGGTGACGACCCAGTACCCGCCGTCATTGAAGCCGCCCTTACCGATCTGCTGTTCGCACCACCACACGGGGGCGATCACGCGCAACTCGGCCAACTCGTCGACCGGCAGTTTCACGACGTTGCGGTCCGGGTCGAGGAAGTCGAAGCCGTGCGGCAGGTTGGGGCCGTCGCCGGAATTGGGCCCAGAATTAGGCATGCTGCTGCGCTCCTGAAACTATGACGTGTTCTAGTGCCAGTAAAACACGGCTCCACCGCAGACAAAAGGCATCGCGGCAACCTTGCTTGTCAGATTACTGAAACCTGTTCTAGCCTGACCAAATGGGCAATCCCGTCATCGTCGAGGCCACCCGCAGCCCGATCGGCAAGCGCAACGGTTGGCTCTCCGGACTGCACGCCACGGAGTTGCTCGGGTCCGTCCAGAAGGCTCTGGTGGACAAGGCCGGCATTGACCCCGCACAGGTGGAACAGGTCATCGGCGGCTGCGTCACGCAGTACGGAGAACAGTCCAACAACGTCACCCGGGTCGCGTGGCTGACAGCCGGACTGCCCGAGCAGGTCGGTGCCACCACGATCGACTGTCAGTGCGGCAGCGCCCAGCAGGCCAACCATCTGGTCGCCGGGCTGATCGCCGCCGGCGCCATCGACGTCGGGATCGCCTGCGGCATCGAAGCGATGAGCCGGGTCGGCCTGGGCGCCAACGCCGGGCCGGACCGGTCCCGGATCCGCGCGGAGTCGTGGGATATCGACATGCCCGACCAGTTCACCGCCGCGGAACGGATCGCCACGCGTCGCGGCATCACTCGGGCCGACCTCGACCACCTGGGCTTGATCTCGCAGCAGAAGGCCAAGCGGGCCTGGGACGAGAACCGGTTCGACCGGGAAATCTCCCCCATCGAGGCCCCAGTCATCGGTGAGGACAAAAAGCCCACCGCCGATCGGCACATGGTGGGCCGCGACCAAGGCCTCCGGGAGACCACCGCAGAGGGACTGGCCGCCCTCAGACCGGTGATGGAAGGTGGTATGCACACTGCCGGGACCTCATCTCAGATTTCCGACGGCGCGGCCGCGGTGTTGTGGATGGACGAGTCCGTGGCGAGGGCACACGGCCTCAAACCCCGGGCACGGATCGTCGCCCAAGCCCTCGTCGGCGCCGAACCGTACTACCACCTCGACGGACCCGTGCAGTCCACCGCGCGGGTACTGGAGAAGGCCGGGATGACGATGGGCGATATCGACCTCGTCGAGATCAACGAGGCCTTCGCCTCGGTGGTGCTCAGTTGGGCTCAGGTGCACAACGCCGACATGGACCGGGTCAACGTCAACGGTGGCGCCATCGCTCTGGGCCACCCGGTCGGCAGCACCGGCAGCAGGCTGATCACCACGGCCCTGCACGAACTGGAGCGCACCGACCAGAGCACCGCACTGATCACCATGTGCGCCGGCGGGGCGCTGTCGACCGGCACCATCATCGAGCGGATCTGACATCCCGGTTTCGGAAGCGGCCCGCATCGCGGCAGCGCAGGCTTATATCGACGCGCTGGTAACCCACGACGGAAACTCCGTCCCCTTCGCGCCGGACTGCACCCGGATCGAGCAGGGCATTAGGAACGGATTCTCCGGAAATCATCTGCGCCGCAGCCTCATCCGTGGCCCGCAGTATCGCATCATCGAATCCACCACGACGCCGGAGTTCACCGTCATCGGTGACGAGGTAAAGGCCTTTTATGAGGTAATCACGTCCCTGCCCTTCAGGGGTCGGCGGGCCGCAGCTCGAGTCGAGGAGACCTTCGTCATCCCCCCGTCCGACGGGCTGATCCACCACATCCGGGTTAGATTTCAGCCGACCCTTGTTAGGAGAGAAACTGTGCCCAAGCCACGCCCGCGCGGACTGGATTCACCGCAGAGCAACACCATCATCAAGTGGATGTCGCGGGCCCAGACGCTGCTTTACAAGAAGACCGACGGGAAACTCGGCGGCAAGTTCCTGCAGGGCGCACCCGTGGCCTTGTTGACCACTACAGGCCGAAAAACCGGTGAGCCGCGGGTCAGCCCACTTCTGTATCTCCGTGAGGGCAACCGGATCGTGCTGATCGCTTCGAAGGGCGGGTCGGCCAGCAACCCGATGTGGTACCTGAACCTGAAAGCGAACCCGAAGGTGTCGGTTCAGATCAAGGACGAGGTGCTCAACCTCACCGCCCGGGATGCCACCGAGGAAGAACGCGCGCACTACTGGCCCAAGATGGCCCGGATGTATACGAGTTTCGACGACTACCAGTCCTGGACCGACCGGGTGATCCCGGTTGTCATCTGCGACCCGGCATAGCCGTCAGCCGCCGAGCGTCGGAGGGTCAGGCCCCGTAGACCGGCACCGGCGGACGCCCTTGGGCAAGCAGGCTTCTGACGACAGGACCGAGTTCCCCGGGTTCCCACCGCGCGCCCTTGTCGACCTCGGCGCCGTGCTGCCAGCCCTCGGCGGCCCGGATGATGCCGCCCTCGACTTCGAATACCCGGCCGGTGATGTCGGCCGACTCGGCACTGCCGAGCCAGACCACCAGCGGCGAGATGTTCTCTGGCGCCATGGCGTCGAATCCGCTGTCCGGTTTGGCCATCATGTCGGCGAAAACCGTCTCGGTCATACGTGTGCGGGCCGACGGCGCAATGGCGTTCACCGTGACCCCGTAGCGGCCCATCTCGGCGGCGGCGACCAGAGTCAATGCTGCGATGCCGGCCTTGGCCGCGCTGTAGTTACCCTGCCCGACGCTGCCCTGCAGTCCTGCACCGGAACTGGTGTTGATGATCCGGGCATCAACGGCTTTGCCCTCCTTGGCACGCGCCCGCCAGTAGGCGCCCGCGTGCCGGATGGTCGCGAAATGGCCTTTGAGGTGCACGGCGATGACGGCGTCGAACTCCTCCTCGCTGGTGTTGGCGATCATCCGGTCACGGACGATGCCGGCGTTGTTGACGAGCACGTCGAGGCCGCCGAACTCGTCGGCAGCGGTCTGGATCAGGCCGGCAGCCTGATCCCAGTCGGCGACATTGGCTCCGCTGGTCACGGCTTCGCCTCCGGCAGAGCGGATTTCGTCGACGACAGCCTGCGCGGCACTGCCCCCGCCGGCCGGTGAGCCGTCAAGACCGACGCCGATGTCGTTGACCACCACGCGGGCGCCCTCCGCGGCGAAGGCCAGGGCGTGCGCGCGGCCGATCCCACCCCCTGCGCCGGTGACGATGACCACTCGTCCGTCGAGCAACCCCATTAGCGCGTCTCCTTCGTGTTGGCACTGGATGCGGACAGGAATGCCGGCGACTCACCGCCACCGTGCACCGGGATCGTTGCTCCGCTGATGTACGAGGCGACATCGGAGGCTAGAAATGCCGTGGCCCAGCCGATCTCGTCCGGTCGCGCAAGCCTGCCCAGCGGAACGGTGGCGGCAACTGCGGCCTGGGACTCGGCGTCTCCGTAGAAGAGTTCGGCCTGCTCGGTGGCCACCATGCCGGCGACAACGGCGTTGACTCGGACCTTGGGCGCCCACTCCACCGCCAGGGTCGCGGTCAGGCTGTCGACGCCGGCCTTGGCGGCGCCATAGGCCGCGGTACCCGGCGAAGGGCGACGACCGCTGACACTCGAGATCGAGACGATCGAGCCGCCTGCAGCCTGCAGCTGCATGACCGCGTTCGCGGCCAGCGAGACGTTGAGCATCCCCAGCAGGTTCAGCTCGACGACCTTCTGGTGAAAGCGCGGTGATGCGTCGGCGGCAAGGGCGAACGGTGAACCGCCGGCATTGTTCACAGCCACATCGAGCCGTCCGTGCCGCCGCACGATGGCGTCGACCATTTCACCTACGGCCTCCGCGTCACGAACATCACAGGTGTGGAACTCGTACGGCAGTCCCGCGACCGGGCGACGGGCACACGTGACGACGACCGCACCCTGTCCGGCGAAAACCTCGCTAATGCCCGCACCCACGCCGCGTACGCCGCCGGTGACCAGCACGACGCGACCCGCGAGACCCAAATCCACCGTGCTAGCCTACCAAGCAAGTGCTTGCTTAGGAGTGCCATGACGATCACGTCCGCCACCGTCGAACCCGGCATCGTTGCGGTGACGGTCGACTATCCCCCGGTCAACGCCATCCCATCCCGGGGCTGGTTCGACCTCGCCGACACGGTCACGGCCGCCGGCCGGGATGCCGGCACCCATGTGGTGATCCTGCGTGCCGAGGGCCGCGGGTTCAATGCCGGCGTTGACATCAAGGAGATGCAGAACACCACCGGGTTCACCGCGCTGATCGTCGCCAACCG
>CAZRFC010000064.1:0-14601 GCA_964598975.1 uncultured Mycobacterium sp.
AGGTGCCCGAAGCTGCCGGCGGCGGGGTACGCCGCAGAAGGTCAACCGGCGCCCGCTCTCCCCTGTTGAACAAGTAGGCGTGATAGAGGAACGGATAGGCTTCGTGCGTCTGGTCGAGTTCGGCCAGGAAGTCTGGCTGATCTCGCCAGCGGGCGGGCCGCTTAATGTAGGGCATCGGCCAAGCCGCCGATCAGGCTGCCGCCTGGATGTCGTCGAATAGCGGCCACATGCTGAAGAAGTGCTCGGCATCGTCGTTTGTCAGCGACGCGCCGGTGGCGTTCCACCAGACAAGGGTGCAATAGCGCACGTGCGCGGGTATCCAGAGTTCGCCCGGGCGCGTGAGCTTGCTGTCGGCCGAGGTTGTGTCCACGATCAGCGAGCCGAAGAAGTGCATGTTGTAGGTCAGCGCGAGCGTGGACAGCGCGGCATCGGACGTGCCGATCCGCCCCGGCAGGCCGTAGGTTCCGGCGGTGTCGCCGAAGGCCATGAACATGTTGACCGCCTGGCCGATGACGGGCGTGGTCGCCTGCAACTGCGTCTCGGCGAAGAAGCCGTACCGCTCCGGGCGGATCAACGTAGAGCCCAGGTCGAGCTGTGAACTGATGCGCCCCGCGCCATTCGCGATGTTCTTCGGCGTGAACAGCACATCGCCGCCGGAAGCCTTGAAGACCTTGACGGTGCCGGCCTTGCCGTAGACGGCGTTCGTCGTCATGGCAGCGCCTCCGCCTGCTCGACATCGCCGGCCGTGACGCGACCGAGGCCCAGTTCCTCGGCGCGGCTCGCGACCACGTCGCCCGCCGCCGTGATCGTCGCCGCCTGTTCGCCGGTAAGGATCTCGGCGGCGGCAAGAATCGCGAGCTGGGCCTGCATCACCGCCGACCGGGTGTTGACCGGCGGGTAGTCGGCTCGGGCGCTGCGCAGGCGGATTGCCGCGCGGCAGGCGATGCCCGTCGCATCCTGATCGGCGGCGTGCGCCTCGATCAGTTCCCAGACCGGGATGCCCTGCGCGGTGACCATGTTGTCGAGCATCTGGTGCAGCCGGCCGACCGCCACATCGCCTGCGACGGTGCGCGCGAGGGCGTTGAGCAGCGCCTCCTTCTGCTCGCGGGTCTTGCCCGCATAGCCGAGCCCGGCGGGATCCTCCGCGAGCTCGGCCTTCAGCGCAGCGTGGTTCACGGCTTACGAGCCGATCGAGACGGTGATGTCGACGGTAAGCTGCCAGCTCGCCGCCGATGTCTTGGTGCCAAGGGCCTCGGCCTTGCGGTAGAGCATGGTGCCCGACGAGCTCGCGTTGAAAAGCGCGTGCTCTTCCCAGGCGAAGTTCGCCTCCGACGTGCCCCAGAGCGAGCGGGCGGTGATGACGTTGGTCGACAGCGTCGGGTAGCTCGACTCCATCGCCTGCCGGTCCTTGTTCGACGAGGCCTGCAGGTCGGTATGGGCGGCCGAGAAGGCGGTCGTGCTGTCGCCCACGCCGAGATAGGCGTTCGCCGCGCGATAGTCGGTCGGCGAGCCCGAATTGATGAGCAGCGCCGCGATGATGTTGCGGCCGGCAGTCGTGAGCGGCATGGCAGGCTCCGGGGATAGAGGCTGGGCGGGCGGCGATCAGGCCGGGGTCTGTTCGACCCGGGCGGATTCGCTGGTGGTGACGGCGGCGGCCGCGGCGGCCGCCTTCCGGCCGGCGGCGAGCTCGATGGCGAGGCTCTGCAGCGCGCCCGAGGCGTAACGCTTGCGCGCCCGCTCGTCGGTGGCGAGCGTCGCCGCCTGATCGTCTTCCGGCACGGCGAGGCCGTTGACGAGCGCGCGGCGCGCCCAGTCGGTGTCGCGCTCGACGATCTCGCCGGCCTTGACCGGGGCGAAGCCGTCGTGGCCGTCCATGAGGCTGCGGATCTTCATGCGTAGGCTCCCTCGGGGAAGTAGTCGCGGCCGACGATCCGGCCGTCCGGCAGGCGCGCGTGCGGCGCGTAGTTGCAGGGCTCGACATTGGCGCGCCGGCGCATGACGAGCCGCGGGATCACGTCCGCGTCGTCGTCCCATTGCAGGATCTCGAAAGGCTCGTCGCCGGGCTGGCGGTCGCCCGTGAACTTGCAGAGTTCGCCTGAGATGCCGCGGACCCGCACCTTCGGGGCGTCGCCCGTGCGCCGGCAGTCGGCGACGTGCGCATCGATCTGGTCGGCCAGCGCGACCTTGCCGTGCGCGCGCAGGAAGGCGACGACCTCCGGAATCAGGTCCGGCGGGACAAGCGGCGGCTGGTTCATGCAACCTCAGTTCGGAAGGGCGGCCCGCAGGTGTTCCCAGGCGGTGCCGTCGGCCAGTTCCTCGGGCGACCATTGGCGCCAGGCCAGCGCCGCGGCCCAGGCCTCGCGGTCGGGCCGAACGACCTTTGCCTGCAGGCCCTGCGCGGCGATCGGCCACGCCATCGAGCCTTCGTCGCAGACGACGACCGGCACCCCGGCAAGGGCCGCATCGACCGCGGAATTCGAGTTGAACGTCACCACCAGGTCGGCGGCGGCAAGCGCATGGTCGAGCGCGCCGGGCTGCAGCGGGATCGGCGGCGTTGTCACCTGCCGGCCCTGCTTCGTCGCCCGCTCGACCTCGACCGGATGCGGCCGGTAGCGGACCTCGTAGCCGCGCGCGCGGAGCGCGGCCGCGGCCTCGGCCGCCCAGCCCGCGATGTGGCCGTTCAGCGGGTCGAGCGAGGCATCGTTCGGCACCTGGCCCATGATCAGCGCCCGGCACCCGCCGGCAGGCCGCCAGTGCCGCAGCAGCGCCCCGTGATGCTCGCGAAACCGCCGGCCGCCGTCCGCCGGCGCGGGCGGCACGATGCCGCGCCCGTTCAGGCCGTCGAAGGCGAGGCTCGACCAGCGGAAGCGGTTGCCCAGATAGCCGCGCTCGGCCAGCAGCACATGGCGGCCGCGGGCCCGGTGCTTGGCGCCCTGGCGCCAGCCCCAGCACGCCACCCAGTCGCCGCGCGCCTCGCTCTCATGCCCGACCAGCCGCGTCGCGATGCCGTGCCGCTCGAGCCCGTCCTTCAGGCGGAGCAGGAAGAACGGCTGGTGCTCCGATCGCAGGTTCGCGACGATGTCGATGCGCTTCACGGGCGGACCGTCGCGGCGAACCCGAAGACCCGCTGCCCGGCCGCGACGTCGCGGGTGACGAGCGCGCCCTGCGCGATCAGCGCACCGTCGCCGATGCGGATGCCAGCGACGATGCTGGCGCCGGTCCCGATCAGCACATGCTCGCCAATCTCGATCGGCTGAATCGTCCTATGCCGATAGTCCACCAGGTCGAGATGGCGGTCGTTGCTGCCGACCACGCCCGGCCCGAAGAAGGTGCCGCGGCCGATGCGGATGCCGCCCGGGACGTGGCAGTTCGCGTGGATCCGCACGTCGTCGGCCAGGATGCAGTCGTAGTTGAATGTCGTGTTCTGCCCGGCGAAGCAGCGGTCGCCCAGCCGGCAGCCTTCGCGGATCGAGACGCCGTCGCCGATCAGGCAGTCGGCGCCGATCTCGACATCGGCATAGATCACCGCATGCGGGCCGATGCAGGTGCGGTCGCCGATGCGCAGCCGGCGCGCCGCCCGAGGCTCGCGCCCGAGGGCCGCGCTGGCGTCCGGCAGGCGGCCCAGCACCGCATAGGGATGGATGACGACGCCCGCGCCGATCTCCGCCCAGTCGGGGATGATCGCCGTCGGGTGGATCACTGCAGCGCGGCCGCGATCTGGCGGCCCTCGCCGGCGGCCGCAGCGTCCGGCGCCGACCGGCCGCGCTCCTCGATCACGCGCACGATCTGCATGTCTTCCCAGGACATCGGCTCGCGGGCATTGAAGCGGCGCACGAGCTCCGCGTCGGCCGCGGAGAGCGGGCCCGGCACGGCGACATGCCACTTGGCCTGCAGCGCCTCGGCGGCGTCGGCGTCGATCGCCATCGCGGCGACGGCGGCGGGTTCGATCATAGGCACTCCTGAATGGTCGAGCGCGGGAAGGCGTCGATCGCCGTGTCGCGCGAGCAGTTGATGACCTCGATGCGGCGCGCCGAGAGCGGCAGCGCGAGCGTCCGGTAGGCCTCGACCCAGCGCGCCAAGAGTTCGGCCCGGGGGTTGCTCAGCGGCCGCGGATGGTCGCCGAAATGGTGCCGGCGGCCGTCGCGGCCCAATTTGCAGTCGAAGCCCAGCAGCGCGATCCGCGCCGCGCCGAGCTGGCAGGCGAGGTCGATCGCCTGGTAGCCGGAATTCCGGCCCTCGCGCAGATAGCCCGGCTCGTCGGAAAGGCCGTGCGTGGCCTGGGGCTCGGGCCCGTCGCCCTTGCGCCGCGAGCGCAGGACCCGCACGTCCGGGTAGCAGTTGCGGTTCAGGCCCGCCTTGATGCCGCGGAAGGCCGGCACGCCGCCATTGGCCCGCCACCAGCTCTCGTCGCAGGCATAGAGCAGGTCGGCGTCGGGCGCGCCTTCCCATTCCCGGTTGATGACGATGAGCCGGCACCGGCCGGCCGCGCGGGCCGCCCGCGCATGCGCGACGTCCGCGGCCGTCAGGCTCGGGCCCGAGGCGATGATGCAGACGGTTTCGCCCGCCCATTCCCGGGCCGGAACCCAGAAGCGCTCAGCGGCCGTCAAGCACGAACTCGATGTCGACCGCCGGAAACTCCTTCAGCGCCGATCCCGGCGTCGCGTTCAGGATCTCGATGCCGGCCCGCTCCGCCGCCGCCTGCCAGCCGGCGAACGCCGCCAGGAAGTCCCGCGCATAGAGGTTCGGGTCGGTCTCCTTGTACTCGTCGTGATGATGCGACCGGCCGTCGACGATCCGCATGTCGTAGCCGAGCAGCACATGCCGGCGGGCGCCGAGCGCGGCCGCGAGGCTGATCGCCGTGTGGCCGGACGAGCGGCCCTGCTTCAGCGTCGGCCAGTCGGGCTTGAAATCGTCCCGGGCGTCGAGATCGACGCGGTGCAGCTTGTCGGGCATCCGGCCTTTCGCCGTCCGGCTGACGGTGAAGACCATGCCCGGCCAGTCGGCGATGAGATCGGTATGCGCCTCGTACCAGTTCGCGTCGGTGAAGAAGAGGACCGGGTCCGCGATGCCCGCGGCCAGCACGCGATGACAGCTCGAGTTGATGGCGATGACGCGGCGGTCGCGCAGGCGCGCGACGTCGAAGTCCGCGAGGCTCGGCCCGCCCGCCAGCAGGAAGGCCGTCTCGCCCGCCCAGAGCGGCTGCGGCCGCCAGAACTCGGCCTCGCGCGGATAGTGGCGGGCTACTTGCACCATTGCTCGAAATACCGCCGCATGTATTTTTTCCGGCCGCCCCGGAAGTGGATCACGAAGGGCGCGATCCGCTGCTTGACGTCGTCCGGCGCCCAGTTGTGCGTCTCGGCCGGGAAGAAGGCGACGCGGACGTCGTCCCGCATCTCGATCCCGTGCTTCAGCGTCGGCCGGATGGCGGCCGCCAGCGATAGCTGGTCGTCGCCCCAGACCTCGCCGCAGCGGGCCAGCGCCTCGCGCCAGAAGCGCGCGACCAGAGGCTTCGCATAGAGCGGCACGAAGATCGCGCCGGTATTCAGGATGCAGTCGTGAAACGGGTGCGTGGTGACGCCGAGATCGAACGTCCCGTCGAAGACCGGCCGCGGATCGCGGCCGAGGATGCAATCGGCGCCGACGAGGATCGTGTCGGCGTTGAAGCTGGCGCTTTCGAGGTAGGCGAGTTGCGCCGCGATCGTGGCCGGCATGAGCGCGTGCGGCAGGTCCGCCCAGAAGGGGTCGATCCCGCGCGGGAAGGTGACGCCCCGATCGGTGAGCACCACCTGCCGGACCTTGTAGCGCCGGCAGGATTCGTTCTGCACCTTCAGGCAGTCGATGTAGTCGTAGGTATGCCGGACGTGATCAGGCCTCGGCGCATAGAACGAGACGACGTTCAGCGGGTCGTCAGGCTGCCGGGGGGCTGTCCTCGCCGCTGCGAAAGGGCCCGGGCGCGCCCGCGCCCGCCTCCTTCGCGTCGGCCGCAGGCGTGTCGTCGCCGGCCGGCGCGGCCTTGGCCCTGCCGCGGGGCTTCGGCTCTTCCGGCGGCGCATCGACCGCCACGCCGCGCAGTTTCCAGCGGTCGCACGAGGCGACGGGCAGGTCGTAGATCCGCCCCTTCTCGAATGTCTCGGGCGGCGTCGCCCTGGTGGTGCGGGTCTCGGTGAACAGAATGCGCGGCATCGAAGGCTCCGGTCTGGAAACACAGCCGCCGGCCCCCGTCAGGGGGCCGGCGGATCGTTACTCAGGCGATCAGGCGATGGCGCTGGGCAGCGGGTTCTTCTGGTAGCGCGGCTCGTGCAGCAGGTAGAGCACGCAGCCGATCTGCGAGTTGGTGCCCGCATCGGCGATGGTGACCTGCACCCAGTCGTAGCCGCCGTCGACGTCCAGATCCTCGGCCTTGATGTCGATGACCCAGAGCTTCTGCTTCTCGCCGGCCGTCGCCTCGGTGTAGGTGTTGCCGGCCGCCTGGGTGACCTCGGTGAACTCGCCGACGGCGGTCAGGGCCGAGGCCTGCTTCACGTCGACGCGGGTGAAGTTCAGCGCCTTGGTCGAGCCGCCGTTCGACTGCGCCTGCAGGACCGTGACGGTCGGATCCTGCGAGGCGGCGCCGACGCCGCACAGGAAGACGATGGCGAGGCGCCCATAGTTCTTCATGCAGACGAAGTCGCCGTTGTTGGCGCCGGTCGCCAGGCTGACGGGCATGATGCCCGCCACGATCTGCAGCTTTTCGAGGATGTGCTGGTTCATGGAAGGTGTCCCTTTGCGGGAAGGTCGGCGCCTCGCGGCGCGGATGGGCGGCGGCGCGAACGCCGCCGCCCGTTAGGTCAGCGCGAACCGCCTAGCTGCGGTCCTCGATGGTCACCGCCCAGGAGCGGGTGGCCGTGCCGTTCTCCGGAGTCACGGTCGAGCCCCAGTAGGGCTGGCCGTTCACGCGGAAGATGAACCGGAAGGCCATCATGTCCTGGTCGAAGTACAGGTGCATGGAGACGTCGGTCCGGATGTCCTGGCCCGCCTTCGTCAGCGCCATGTACTGCGAGAGGTCGGCGAAGATGATGTCGCCGGCGTCGCCCAGGGTGGAGCACGCCTCGATCGGCACGACCGGGCGGCCCATGATGGTCGCGTAGGGCGAGCCCGCGGCGCCGTTCGGCCCGATGTAGACCGGCATCTTGTCGGTGGCGGCCGGGTCGAACGCGAGCTGCAGGAGCTGCGGCTCGATGTCCTGATTGATGAACCATGCCGCGTTGCGGCGGCACGGCGCATACATCCGCGACCACATCTTCACGATGTTCGGATAGCGGACGGTGTCGGCCGGCTGCGAGGTTTCCTTGCTCACGGTGACCAGCGAGCCGGAGTTCAGGATGCCGAGCGGCTGGCCTGCGCCGGTGCCGCGGATGATGGCGGTGTTGATCTTCGCCGCCATCTTCTGCGGCGCCTTCGACCGCAGCCAGCTTTCCAGGCCGGGAGCGTCCGACAGCAGCTCCTCGGTGACCGGGACCAGCCCGAACAGCTTGTTCAGGCGCACCTGGTTGGTTTCGAAGACCGGCTTCGACTGGGTGCCCTGCGCGCCCTCGGCTTCCCAGTAGACCTGCACGCCGCCGGTGGTCTGCCAGGGGGTCGTCTCGTCCTTCGGCACCGTCAGGCTGTTCGCGCCCGTCTCGACGATGTCGCAGCGGCTGAGCAGGTTCTCCTCTGCCATGACCTTCTGCCAGATCGCGCGGCGGAACTCCTGCGGCACGAGATAGCCGCCGTCGCCGCCGTTGCCCTCGCTGCCGTAGGTGGTCGCGGCGGCCTGCAGGCGCTGCTCGGCGCCGCTGTCCTTGCGGACGACGGCGGCGTGCACGGCCTGCGCGAAGTCGCCGAGCCGATCGAACTTCTCGCCCTTGACCTGCGCGAACGTCCGCGACGGCGCCGGGCCGCCGTTCGGCGGAGCGACCGGATCGGCCGTGGTCTTGCGGCCGTTCGAGACGGCCGGCGGCAGGTTCTCGATCCGCTTGTCGAGGCGGGCGATCTCGGCCTTGATTTCGGCGATGCGGTCTTCCTGCTCCTTCGTGAGATCGCCGTCGCCAACGTCGGCGATGATCTGCTCCCATTCGGCGACGAGATCGCCCTTGCGGCCCTGCAGTTCGGCCAGGGCCGGGACCGCGGCGAAGGCCATGCCCGGGCGGAGGCCCGCGATGGCCGGCAGCATCGCCAGCACGGGCGGGGCCGCGGCGGCGAGGTCGGGCTGGATGAGCAGAGAGAACAGCGCGGTCGGATCGATCGAGAACGCGACCGCCAGGCAGCCGAGCACGGCCGCCGCGAGGGCTACCTTCATTTGGTGGGCTCCGTCTAAGGGATGCGGCGCCTCACGGCGCTGCGGGCCTTGCCCAAGGGCGGTTCGGGGCTATTCCGGCCGCAGCCGGAATCTCGGGATCAGAGGGTGGCGCGGTAGGCCGCGAGCTCGGCCGCGGCGGCGGCCCGCTTCGGATAGAGCGCGGTCGGCAGGTGCTTGAACCGCGAGGGGTCGCGGACCGAGGCGGCGACCTTCAGGTTCTCGACCAGGAGGTCGGCGAAACCGTTCTCGACCGCCTCGCGGCCTTTGAACCAGGTTTCGTCCTTCATCCACTTCCGGACCTTCTCCGGCGTGTTCTTGGTGCGCGCGACGTAGGTGTCGACCAGGGTGCCGTCGACGGTTTCGAGCAGGTCGGCGAGCCGGCGCATCTCGCCGGCATTGCCGATGCAGACGCCGCTCGCGTTGTGGACCATCACGAACGCGCCCTCGGCGATCTCGATCGAGTTGCCGGCCATGGCGATGAACGAGGCGGCGGAGGCCGCCAGGCCGTCAATGTGCACGGTCACGGTCGCCGGATGCTCGAGCAGCAGATTGTAGATGGCGCGGCCGTCGAAGACGTCGCCGCCCTCGGAATTGATGCGGACGTCGATCGCCTTGACCGCGCCCAGCGCCTTCAGATCCTTGCGGAACTGGTCGGCGGAGATGCCGTCGCCCCAGAAGCTCGCGCCGATCGGCCCATAGAGATACATCTCGGCGCGGTCGCCGCGCGCGACCACGCGGTAGCCGGAGGGCTCGCGCGCCCCGAGCTTGTGCACGTTCATCGGCAACCCCTCAGTCGAGGACCAGCACGCGGACCAGCGTGCCGTCGATCGTCAGTTCGCGGACCGAGACGCGCGCCATGTTCTGCGGCGCGAGGCCCGCCTGATATGTGGACCCGATCTCGATGTCGGTGCCGCCGGCGGGGCCGGGCTCGCCACGCTCACCCTGCGGCCCGGGCGGGCCGGCAATGCCCTGAATGCCCTGCTCGCCGCGGTCGCCCTTCGGGCCTTTCGCCCCGGCCTTGCCCTGCGGTCCCGGCTCGCCGCGGTCGCCCTTCGGTCCCATCGGACCGCCCGGGCCGATCTCGCCGCGCTCGCCCCGCTCGCCCTGCAGCCCGCGCTCGCCCTGCGGCCCCATGGGGCCGCCTTCGCCGCGCGCGCCCGGCTCGCCCTTCTCGCCGCGCTCGCCCTGGGGGCCGGCCTGGCCGTCGATGCCGGCGGGCCCCTGCGGGCCGGGTTCACCCCGCTCGCCCGGCGGACCGGGTTCGCCGCGGTCGCCCTGCAGCCCCTGCGGGCCCGGCGCGCCGTCGATGCCGCGCTCGCCCCGGTCGCCGGGGTCGCCCTTGGCGCCGCGCTCGCCCTGCGGCCCGGGATCGCCCTTCTCGCCCTTCTCGCCCTGCGGGCCAGGCGGACCGGGTTCGCCCTGCGGCCCCGGCTCGCCGGCCAGCCCCAGCGCGCCCTGCGGGCCGAATTCGCCACGGGGGCCGGCTTCGCCCTGCGGGCCACGCTCGCCGCGCGGGCCCGGCACCGCCGCCCGGTTCTCGAGCGCCGCGATCTTCGCCGCCTGGGAATCGGCGCGGCCGAACAGCGCCTGCAGCATGGACGTCACCGCCCGCCAGGGGCCGGGCTGGCCCTCGGCGCCGGCGCGCGCGGTCACGAGCAGGTCACGAGACATAGATCCGCTCCATCGCCATGAGCTGCGCCATGGCCGCCTGTTCGTCGGCCGGCGGCGGGGCCGGCTCGGCGGGGGCTGGCGGCGGCGCAGGCTCCGGCGGGTTGATGGCGCGCTCGATCGGCTGCATCTGCATCTGGACCATGTGCACGTCGCCGTCGGGCCCGATCGAGTTGAGGCCGCGCCGCCGGCGCACTTCGTTCAGGGTGCAGATGCCCTTTTCGAACAGCAGGCCATCGGACTCCGCCCGGCTCTTCGCGTCGCCCTCCGACAGCCAGTCCAGATCGATGCGGGTCCAGATCGAGTTCGCCTGGACGAGCTTCCAATCGCATTCCTGCCGCAGCCGCTCGCACCAGGGCACCAGCGCGTCGCGCGTGAACTCGATGCCCTGATGCTCGATGTTGTTGTTCGTCGCCCGAAGCAGGTGCGCGACCTTGTGCGGCGGCACGCCGAACCAGCGGCAGACTTCCTCGATCATCAGGAAGCGCGTCTCGATGAACTGCGCGGTGTCGTTCTCGACCTTGAAGGGTTCGAACTTCATGCCCGCCGGCAGCAGCATGACCTTGAAGGCCTTGTCGGCGCCCGCATGCGTGGACGAAATCTGCTCGCGGTATTCCTTGATCTGCGCCTCGGTCAGCGGCTTCTCGCTGGTGAGCGTGCCGCCGAGCGTCGCGCCGTTCTGGTAGTAGGCGAGGCCGAAGGTCTCCGCCGCCGCGGCATGGGCGAGCGTGCGCGCCGCCTCGCGGATGACGTCATAGCCGGCGACGCCGTCGATCCCGGGCCCGTGCAGGTGGAACACGTCCTGGTAGGGCAGGATCACGTCGGCCCGGCCGTGGTTCGTCACCCGGCAGATGATCTCGCCCGCCGCATCGCGCTCGAGGCAGACCCGCTCGTCGGCCAGCGGGTGCAGCGCGACCGGCCGGCCCATGGTATCGCGCTCGATCTCGGCGAAGAAGTTGCCGCGCATCAGCGCCAGCATCAGCGCCGCCTCGCGGAAGGCCAGCGCCGTCATGTCCGGATTCGGCCGGACGTTCAGCAGCCACCAGAGCTGCGAGCGCCGCATGAGCTGCCGATTGCCGCTCAGGTCTTCCCGGTACACTTCCCAGTTCGACGCCGCGACGGACTTCGCGATCACCGTGCAGCACGCCCAGACCGCCGACAGCCGCAGCGCGTCCTCGGCCGACATCCAGGTGCTGTAAAGCCGCGAGCCGATCCACGCCACGCGGTCGCGCGAGGTCTCCTGCTCAGGCGAGGTCAGCCGGGCCGCGAGCAGGCCGCGCAGGCGATCCATCAGGGACAAGCCGGGCCTCCCGGGTCAGAGCCATTGCGGGGCGAAGGGCAGCGTGGTCGGGGCGGCCTGCAGCGCGAGCCGCACCGCGATTGCCAGGGCGACGACGCCGTCGATGCGCCCGGTCGACTTCCGCTTCGTGAATTTCCGGTTTCCCGCCGCGTCTTCCTCGGTGACGACGCTGGCCACGTTCCACCGCAGCACCTGGTTCGCGCGGACCCGCAGCCGGCCGTTCAGGATCATTTCCTCGAGGTCCGCGACCGCGGGGCTCATGTCCTTGAAGCCCTGGCCGAACTCGACGAGCGGCAGGTCGATCCCCTCGGCGTCCAGCGCGCGGCGCAGGTCTTCGATGCGCCAGCGGTCATATCCGACCGCGCCGATGTCATAGCCGGCCTGCCATTCGGCCAGCCGCACCGCGACGTGGGCGTAGTCGACCGATTTGCCTGGCACAGCGAACAGCTCGCCCCTGTC
This sequence comes from uncultured Mycobacterium sp., assembly GCA_964598975.1. Lineage (GTDB taxonomy): Bacteria > Actinomycetota > Actinomycetes > Mycobacteriales > Mycobacteriaceae > Mycobacterium. The sequence goes on from CAZRFC010000064.1 coordinate 11,745, forward strand.
GCGCCAGAGCGAATAGGGGACGTTGTCCGTCTCCTCGCGCTTGAGCAGCGTGTCGGCAGGCGTCCAGAATTCGAGGAATGCGTCGACCGACCCGTCCTCGTTCGGGAAGGCGAAGGCCCCGGCCGTGAGGTCGCGCTTGGCCGAAAGGTCGATGGCGCCGAAGCACCGCCGGCGCACGAATTCCTTCGGGTCGAGATCCGGCCGCTCGCAGGACAGCCACTGCTCGCGCCCGATCCACGCCGCCTCGGCATCGGTCCAGACGCAGAAATTGAGCCGCAGCACGAGGTTCTGCTTCGATGGCATCCCCCGTGCCTCGCGGACCTGCTCCTCCAGGTACTTGACCGGGATAGTCACCCCGAGCGAGGGGTTCGCCTTCACCCAGCAGCCGGGGTTCAGGAAAGGGTCGTCCTCTTCGTCCAGGCCGCAGATATAGGCGAACCGGGCATCGTCCTCGATGGCGCCGGCCGCGACCTTGATCCCATAGTCGTGCTGCCGGTAGCAGACCGATTCCCGGTCGCTGCCCGAGTTCGTGATCATCAGGATCAGCGCCTGCCGGCGGCCCTTGGTGCCGGCGCGCATAAACTCGACCATCGCATCGGTCGGATGCTCGTGCACTTCGTCGAGGATGCCGCAATGCGGCCGCGGCCCCGACTGGCCCTTGCCGCGATCCTCGGTCGCGATCGGCCGGAAGAACGAGCCGGTGTCGACGAAGGCGATGTTGGTCTTCTCGGTGCCGCCCGAAAGGTGGAGCAGGTCCGCCAGCGCCGGCGACTGCTGGACCATGGACACCGCGTCGCGGAACAGGACTTTCGCCTGATCCTTCTTCGCGGCGGCCGCATAGACCTCGGCCCGGGACTCCCGGTCGCCAACCAGCATGTAGAGCCCGACGCCGGCCGCCAGCGGCGACTTTCCGGAGCCCTTGCCAGTCTCGATGTAGGCGACCCGAAAGCGGCGGTAGCCGTCGGCCTGTTTCCAGCCGAACAGCGACCCGACGATGAATTGCTGCCAGGGCAGCAGGTGGAACGGCTGGCCTTCGAACTCGCCTGCGTTCAGCCGGAGGATTTTGCGGAAGAACCGCAGCACCTTCGCAACCGCCTCGACATCCCAGACCAGGCCCCGCTCGTGTCCGGTTTCCAGATCGCGCAGATGCCGTGCGCAGGCATTGCGGACGTGCGGGCCGGCGACAATGCGGCCCTGGGCGACGTCCAGCGCATAGGCCGAGACCGGATCCTGCGGCTCAGAGGAATTCGGAGATGTCGTCTTCCTCCGCTTCTTCCGGCTTGACGAATTCACGGCTGTCAACCTCGATGCGCGGCCGCGCGGCGGGCGTGAAGCCCAGCTCGCTCGCAGCCTTGAGCATGATGAGCGCCTGGCGGTTCAGGATCGGGAGGTAGGGGTTCTGTATGGGGACGCCCTTGTCGCTGGACTTCACCAGCAGCGACGACCTGTTGATCTCCTGGCTCGCGCGCCGGTGCAGATCCTCCGCGACCACCCAGACCACCAGGGCGCCGCGGTCGAGGCGCTTCAGCATGCCGGGCGGGGCGTGGTCGATCACATAGCGCCAGCCGGCCGCCTCGGTCTCGCTGAGATGCGCCGGCGGTTCCTTGAGCCGCCCGACCGGGCGAGGCTCCCGCTTGTTCAGCGCCCGCTTGCCGGGGTTGCCTTTGACGAGCTTCAGGTATGTGGGCTCGGGCTTGCCGGTCATGCCGCCTCTGCGACCCCGCGCGCGGCCTCGATCTCAGCGAATGGTCGCCCGTCACCTTCGAGCGTCGCCGTCTTGCCGGTGAAGTCCTGCCAGCGTCGCACCGCGACATCGACATAGGCCGGGTTGAGCTCGACTGCCAGGACGCGGCGGCCGTGCATCTCGCCCGCAATGATCGTCGTGCCGGAACCGGAAAAGGGCTCGTAGACCGAATCCCCCGGAACCGAATTGTTCAGCATCGGCCGCGCCATGCACTCGACGGGCTTCTGCGTCGAATGCCCGGTTTCGGACTTTTGCGGCTTGTCGATTTCCCAGAGCGTCGTCTGCTTGCGGTCGCCGGACCAGTGGCCGGTCTTGCCTTTCCGGACCGCGTACCAGCATGGTTCGTGCTGCCAGTGGTAATCGCCGCGGCCGATCGCGAAGACCTGCTTTGCCCAGATGATCTGGCAGCGGATCTCGAACCCGGCGGCCTCCACGGAGGCCTGCACCGCACTCGCATGCCGACCGGCATGCCAGACATACGCGACGTCGCCAGGGAAGAGCGACCATGCCTCGCGCCATCCAGCACCTTTTCGACGGTCGCAGCATCGGTGCTGTCGCCGCAGACGATCCGGTGCCCGCCAAGCAGCCAGAGATCCCCGGCTCGGGAAACCGCCACCGGAGCCGCAGCGGGCGCCGCGTCGGGGCTTGTGAGCCCCTGGGCGCCCCCGACCCCCAGCCGTCGGAAGTCCGCCGCCGTGAAGCCCGTCAGCGCGGCTGCGTCGCAGGCCTGTAAATCGGCGAGCTCGGTCCGCAGCAGGTCCTCGTTCCAGCCCGCATCGAGAGCCAGGCGGTTGTCCGCCAGCATGAGCTGGCGCCGCTCGGTTTCGGAAAGGCCCGCGAGCGCGATGGTCGGCACCCTGGGAAGCCCCAGGGCCTGCGCGGCCGCAAGCCGGCCGTGGCCGGCGATCAGCACGCCATCCTCGTCCACCAGGATGGGGTTCGCGAAGCCAAGCGCCTCGATCGATCGGGCGATCATGGCGACCTGCTTCTCGGAATGTGTTCGCGCGTTCCGTGGGTTAGCGGTCAGCGTCGACGGCGCGACGTAGCGGACCTTGAGGTTGCCGACGGGCAAGACCACCCCCTAGCGTGAAACTGCGGGCGCGCACGCGAAAC
>CAZRFC010000065.1:0-14564 GCA_964598975.1 uncultured Mycobacterium sp.
TCTGCGCCAACGTCTCGGCAAATCCGATGCCGATCGCCAAGGCATTCCAGTGGTACGCCAAGGCGCACCAGTCGGGTGGGGTCTACACCATGGCGGTGGACGTCCCGGACGGCCTGCGCTGCGGCAATGTCTACTACGGCCCGGTGATCCCCACCCACGACGTCTACACCTGGGACGCGGTGACCCTGACCGGCACGCTGCAGTCGACATTCGCGGTCGGCTGCGACAACGCCCCGGGCGGAACCTTCACCTACCCGTTCCGGATGACCCGGTTGTAGCTCAGCTCAGCAGCGTCGCGGTGCGCGCCGCGATGAGCACCGCGAAGACCACCAGCAGGCCCACCGTCGCGCCGGCCTGAACGGCAGTGCGACTGGCCCGCGGCGCGTAGATGTAAGCGGTCGCCACCAGTGCGCCGGTGACCAGGCCGCCCATGTGGCCCTGCCAACTGATGTTGGGTATCGAGAAGGTCAGCACGAGGTTGACGACGATCAGGCCGATCAGCCAGCGCATATCGAGGTTGAACCGCTTGTAGGCCACCGCCGTCGCCCCGAAGAGCCCGAAGATCGCGCCGGAGGCGCCGACGGTCGCCGACATGGGATTGGAGAACAGGTAGACCGCAACCGAGCCGCCGAGCGCGCTGAGCAGATACAGGCTGGTGAATCGCAGCCGCCCCAGGTGCCGCTCCAGCGGCGGACCGAGCACGTACAGCGCGTACATGTTGAACAGGATGTGCACGATCCCGTAGTGCATGAACGCCGAACTGAACAGGCGGAAGAACTGGTCCCCCTGCGCGACCGCGTAGGGCTGCAGAGCGAACCGCGCGGTCAATGCCGGTGAGGTGATCTGCATCAGGAACACCGCGACATTGGCGGCGATCAGCGCGTAGCTCACGACCGGGGTCCCGGTACGGATCGTCGCGCCCGCCACGGTGGTTGCCTGCGGCATGCTGCGGACCCCGGCCTGGACACAGTCCAGGCACTGCTGCCCGACGGAGGCGCTGCGCAGGCACTCCGGGCAGCCGGGCCGGCCGCAGCGCGAGCAACTGACGTAGGTCAGGCGGTCGGGGTGGCGGTAGCACACGGGCTGTCCCGCCGGAGTCTGTGCAGGATGCGGCATGGTCATGGTGCCCGCGACGATACTGCCCCGGGAACCGATCCGGCACCCGCGCGGTGGGCGCGGGGTTCGGCTCCGACTGCCAATCCCGTCGGGAAGCATCGCTGGAGCCGGTTTACTTGCCACTTTCCCCGGGTAGAGGCTGAAAACAACGGCCTCCACGTTTCGCTACTACGGATTCCGTTGTCTACAACGTAATTTATCGGCAGAACGGACCGCGTGAATACCCCCCTGGGAATCAGATAAGTAGTCGCTGAACAGTTTCGATGCATTGGTTCGTGACCCCTTGGCACGGCGACGGATTCCGTAGTAGATTTCTCTTCAGGTTGAGCTCACAGCCCTGTTGCGGATTACCGACCGACGGAGGCCTCCATGCTTGCAGCCAATAACGCGATCCCGCTGGCCATCCGACGATCGGCGAACATCCCTACCCAGCCCGACCTCGTCCGGGTCCGCGAACTGAGCGCAACCACCGTCCTGGTGGCGGCGTTCGGAGAGATCGACGCCGCCAGCGCGGCCGGGCTTTCCGAGCGCATCGAAGAGCACCTCGGTGGCTACCGGCAACTCGTTCTGGACCTGTCCCGACTGGAGTTCTTCGGCACCGCCGGCTACTCGGTCCTGCACCGGGTGCACTCTCGGTGCGCACGCGCCGGGGTGGACTGGGTGCTGGTGCCGGGGCCCGAAGTGCAGCGACTGCTGCGGGTCTGCGACCCCGACGGGATCATGCCCAGCGCACCCAACATCGTCTCGGCCGTGGCCGCCCTGGCCCGCAGCCACACCGGGCGCGTCGGCTGAGTCTCTGACCCCGACTGCCATACTCCCCTGAGAGAAACCCAGGGGAAGAGGTCCGCCCATGACGACACCGGGGCGTCAGTTCAACGCCGCCGTCACACGCTTCTGGAGCTTCGCCGCGCCGGCTTACGACCTCCCCGTCCTGCAGCGCTGGGTGTACCGGCCGGCCCAGGACGACGTGATCGCCCAACTGCGCGCCGCGGGGTCCCAGCGGATAGCCGACATCGCCTGCGGCACCGGCATTCTGGCCACCCGCATCCAGACCGAACTGAACCCCCGCGAGATCTACGGGGTGGACATGTCCGACGGCATGCTGGAGCAGGCGAAGGCCAGATCCGGCAAGGTGCGTTGGATGAAGGGACCGGCCGAGCAACTGCCCTTCGAGGACGCTTCGCTGGACGCTGTGGTCACCACCTCCGCGTTCCACTGGTTCGACCAACCCGCGGCGATGCGCGAGTTCCACCGGGTCCTGGTGCCCGGCGGCCTGGTCGCGGTGGCGACCATCACCCCGCCGCTGCCCAAGACACTGGAGCGGTTCGCGCCGGAGAACTCCGTCATGCACAGCCCGCGGCCGGCCGAGATGCGCAAGCTGTTCACCGACGCCGGCTTCGACATCACCGACCAACGGCCCGTGCAGCGCCCGATATGGACCCGAGTGGTGTGGGACTTGCTCACCGTCGGCGCGAAAGGCTAGGAGATCACGAACATGGCCGTGCAACTGCTCGCCCCCAGTATCGAAGTGGGCCTGGTGACCACCAACCGCGACGCGATGGTGGGCTTCTACGAGGGTTACCTGGGGCTGACCCACCAGGCTGACTTGGATTTTCCCGGCGGATCGATGAAGCGCTACGCGGTGGGCGCCAACGTCGTGCTCAAGTTGGTCAGCTACGACGAGCCTCCGGCGGCGTCCGCGGTGGCCGGGGGTGGGCGGGCGCAGGCCGGGATCCGCTACATCACTCTGGTGGTCGCCGACGTCCGCGACGCCGCCCGGCAGGCCGCCGAGGCCGGGCATGCGGTGGTCGAGGAGCCCACCGCCTTCCCCGCGGTGCCCGGGATGGGGTGGTGCTTCGTCGCCGACCCGGACGGCAACTGGGTCGAACTCGTCGGACCGGTGTAGCGGCGTGGCCGACCTGCACCCGTCCCTGGCGGCGCTGGCTCCCCTGCTGGGAACCTGGTCCGGTCGCGGCAGTGGTGACTACCCGACCATCGAACCGTTCGAGTACCTCGAGGAGGTCGTGTTCGGCCACGTCGGCAAGCCCTTTTTGACCTACAGCCAGCGGACCCGCTCGCCGGAAGGCCAGCCTTTGCACGCCGAGGCCGGCTATCTCCGGGTGCCCGCCGAGGGCCGCGTCGAACTTGTCCTGGCCCACCCCAGCGGAATCACCGAAATCGACGAGGGCACCCTCTCGGTTGCGGTCGGCGCCCTGGTGATCGACGTCGCGTCCACCTCGGTGGGTCGCACCTCGTCGGCCAAAGAGGTGACGGCACTGGAGCGCTCGATCACCGTGGCCGGCGACGAACTGCACTACACCCTGCGGATGGGGGCGGTGGGGCAGCCGACGCAGCATCATCTGAGCGCGACGCTGCTGCGACAGTCGTGACGGCCGGGCAGGGCCGGATCCGGGTGCCGGCCGACCTCGACGCCGTTACCGACGTCGGCTTCGAGGAACCGGGCGGCCTCTCCCCCGGGCTCGAACGGATCTGGGACGCGGCCCGGCACTGGTACGCCGCCGGCCTGCAACCGGCGATCCAGGTGTGTCTGCGTCACGACGGCCGGGTGGTGCTCAACCGGGCCATCGGCCACGCGCGGGGCAACGGGCCCGACGACCACCCGGACGACGACCGGGTGCCGGTGACCACCGGAACGCCGTACTGCGTGTACTCCGCCGCCAAAGCGATCACCACGACGGTCGTGCACATGCTCGTCGAACGGGGTGCGTTCTCGTTGGACGACCGGGTCTGCGACTACCTGCCCGGCTATACCGGTCATGGCAAGGAGCGCACCACTATTCGGCATGTGATGACCCATAGTGCCGGCGTCCCGTTGGCCAACGGCCCGCGGCCGGATCTGCGGCGGATGAATGACAGCGACTACGCCCGGGAGAAACTCGGCGAACTCAAACCGATCCACCGGCCCGGCCTGGTGCACATCTACCACGGGGTGACCTGGGGCCCGCTGGTCCGGGAGATCGTCTCGGCCGCCACCGGCCGCAGTATCCGGGAGATCCTGGCCACCGAAATCCTTGATCCGCTGGGCTTCCGGTGGACCAACTACGGGGTGGCCGAGGCCGACGTGCCCCTGGTGGCCCCCAGCTACGTGACCGGCAAGCCATTGCCCGGACCGATCGCGGCGGCGATGAAGAGCGCGCTGGGCGGGTCGATGGACAAGATCATCCCGTTCTCTAACACCCCGATGTTTCTCACCAGTGTGGTGCCGTCGTCGAGCACCGTGTCCACCGCGGAGGAACTCTCCCGATTCGCCGAGATCCTCACTCGCGGAGGCGAATTCGACGGTGTGCGGGTCATGTACCCGGAAACATTGCGGGCCGCGACGCGGGAGTGCAGGCGGCTGCGTCCGGACGTGGCGACCGGTCTGATGCCGATCCGCTGGGGCACCGGCTACATGCTGGGCTCCAACCGATTCGGCCCGTTCGGGCGCAACGCCAGTGCGGCGTTCGGGCACACCGGGCTGACCAACATCGCGGTCTGGTCCGACCCGTCCCGAAGGCTATCCGTCGGGCTGGTCAGCAGCGGCAAGCCGGGCCGGCATCCCGAGGCGGGGCGCTACAGCGCACTGCTGGACCGGATCAACGCCGAGATTCCACGGTGTTGATCTCCACAGACGTGAATTGTCCGGCCGCCGGCGGCCGGTTAGCGTTGCCCTATGGCTGAGTCGATGCTGCAGCAACAACTCGACGAGGTGCGCGCGCTGCTGCGTAGGGCCCGTGAACTGTTCGGGGCAAATCCGATTGCGCCGCCGGAGGACTGGACCCGCCCGCCCGCCGCCGACAACGGCGAGGGTCGCTAGCTCAGTCCTGGGATCCGGTCAGCTGATGATCGTCGAGGTGGGCTTGCGCACGGCCGAGATCGGCGGGCGTCGGCAATTCCGGTGACGGACTGAAGCCGGCTTCGATGATCTCGCGGCGGACCTCCATCACCGCCTTGAGGTGGGATACCTCTGCCGCGCGCAGGACGGCCTGCGCGAGGGCCTGCGCATCTGCTGGTTGTCTGGCATCGGTCACCGCTTCGGACAACACGACGCTGTGCAGGTAGCCGCCGCGGCAGGACCGAAACAGCAGGTGGCCGCTGGGGTGGGCGGCGTCGAATTCGGGATCGGGGTCGGTCACGTGCCGGCCTCGGTGACACTGCTCAGGCGCTGCGCGGCCTCGGTGACACTGCTCAGGCGCTGCGCGGCCTCGGCGTCCTGCGCTTCCCACGCATCGGCGGCATGGTTGAGTCGGTCGGCCATCTCCGCGTGCGCGGCGGCCTGTTGTTCGTAGCAGGCGCGGCGCTGATCGAGCAGTTCGGCTCCGGCGGCACGGAATTCGGCGAAAATCGGCCCCAGGGAATCCAGGCTCGCCATCACCTCGGCGTGGCCGGCCGGGACGGCGCCGAGGGCCTCGGCGGTCTGTCGATGCTCGCGGGCAGCCTGGCGAAGCCCGCCGGGCACCACGTTGAGGTGCTCTGCCATCGATCACTCCTGTTAGGACGGGGCCGTCTCCGCCGGCCGGGTGGGCGCCGGTACTTCCGGCGTCGGGGGCTGATCTGTCGTCGTGGGTCCGGGGACCGGCGGATGTTGCCAGCCTAGGAATCCCATCCCGATCACGCTGGCAATGGGCTGGATCTGCCCGTCCAGCAGCGCGTTGCCGTCGCCCAGTGCCAGTGCGTGCCGATCGGCGAACATCCCGATATCACCGGGCAGCACGTCGGTGACCTGCACCGGGGCCGTGACCGCGGTGCCTGGGGCCGGCAGGGTGATGCCCTGCAGGCGGAACGCCTCGGGAATGGGGGTGCCGGCGATCGCGGCCGTCATCGCGGCGGCCACCTCCGCGGTAGGGGCGCTGACCTTCCCGCCGTCGGGCAGGTGAACCGTCGTCGGGTCCTCGGGCAGGGACTCGTCGGCCTGCGCGTCGGTCTCCGCGCCCGGCTCCCCCGGTTCCTCCTCGGCCTCGGGCTCCATCTCCCGCTCCCCACGCGACTCGCCGGCGCGGTCGAAGTGGTCGTCGAACAGGCGGTCGGGTAGCGGGTCGGGGCCGCCCAGTTCCGGTAGCGCCGACACGGAAGGACCACCGCCACCGAACGGCATCCCGGCGGGAAGCCCGCCGCCGCCCCATCCCGGGCCGGCCGGAGCCGTCGGGGGCGCCGCCATGGGGGTTGCCGGCATGGCAGATGGCAGCGGGGCCGCCACCGTTGGCGGCTCGAAGTCCGGCTCGCTCGGGAGGTCGCCGAGGTCGATCGGCGCCAAATCGCTGAACTCCCCGGCTGATCCGGCATCGGGGGCCGGATGGGTGCGTGCCTCCGCACCTCCCCGTGATTGCGTTTTTGGCGCTGGGGCAGTCGGCGGACCCGCCGGTGGGGCCGGCGCGGGTGCGGGTGCGGTCTGGTCCGACACGACGGGCTCGACCGGCGGGGGTGTGGCCGATGCGTACAGGGAGGCCAGCGCGGCGGCCAGGGACGCCTTGGAGGTGGCATCCAGACCGGCGGTATCGACCACCGTTCGGATGTCGCGCAGTTTGCCGATCAGGAAGCGTTGGAACTCGCGAGCGCCGGCCGGGGTGTCTAGGTCGGTCCGGGACAGCACGGCTGACTCGATGTCGGTTTGCAGTCGTTCCAACTCGGCGGCGCCGTCGGCATTGGCGGCGTGCGCGTTGAGGACGGCGGTGACCACCTGGAGATCCACGTGTGCGGCTGTCGAGTTCTGTTGGGCCAGAGCGGCTTCGGCGTCTCGGATGGCCTCGGCGGCCAGGCCGTCATTGGGCCTCGGGGGTGGGGTAGCGGGCCCGGAGTCGACCAGGAATGCGTCCGGATGGGCGGCGACGATCTTGGACAGGACCGCCCCCAGCGCCGACGGTGCACTCCAGGCACTGCAGGCGACGGCGATATCGTCCCCGGATAGACCGTTCTGCCAGGCATCGCGACTGCCGGTGGCGGCGCGGACGCGGCCTATCGCGTCGAGCAGATCTTGGTGGCTCGCCACCGAATGCCTTCCATAGCGGTGACTGTAGGCAGTGAGGCGGCGGTGGACAATTCACCGTTGTGCATGACCGCTCAGCGGGCTACTGGATCCGGTAGCGCTCGGCAAGTTCTTTGAGGGCAACGGTTTTCGCGTGCACGGCGTCTTTGGCTGCACCGACTACGTCGGCGATCTCGCGGTTCTTCGCGACCAGGTGTCTGCCCACTTCGCGAGCACCGGCGGCGCTGTCTCGGGGATGTTCGGTGGCGGACTCGATCTCGGCGTTGATGGCCTCGAGACGGACGATCGATCCGATGGAGATGTCGTGGGCACCTGCGACCGTCGCAGCCAGCACGCGGTCAGCGTCGGCGAGGTCGGCGTCTCGCGCAGCGAGCAGCCGGCGGGCCGCCTCGAAGGCGTCGCCGGAGTGCCCTGCCTGCGCCATGGGCACGACCGTACCCAGGGCTCCGGCGCCGAACAACTCACCGGGCTACACGGGTCGCCGTATCGCGACGCTCGGACCCATCCGGCTGATCTGGACGCTCCCGCCCGGCTGTGGTGCTTCGACGACGAGGTTGCCGCCGATCGCCATCTGGACGTGGCCAGTGTGCGGGAACACCAGGTCGCCGGGCCGGACCTGGGACGGGGAGACCGGCAGCCCGTCGTAGATCTGCTGGTAGGTGGTCCGGTGCAACGGGACTCCGGCCTGGGCGTAGGCCCACTGGACCAGACCCGAGCAGTCGAACCGGTCCGGACCGGTGGCACCCCAGACGTACGGCCGGCCGAGACGGCTCAGCGCGGCGCGCACCGCGGCCTTCGCCCGGGCGTCGCGGCGGGTTCCCCAACCTGCAGTGATCCGGTAGCGCAGCGCCCGCAGATCGGCGCGGCGGCGGTGGGCGCGGCGACGCGCCCTCAAGACATGGGACTGCTGTGCCCTGATCCGAGAGATTCGGCGGCGCAACAGCTCTCTCGCGGCGATGGGATTTCCGGGCATGGCATCGGCATCGTTGCGTGCCGCGGCCAGCACCGTGGCGGTGGCGTGGTTGGCGGTGCGGTGCTCGCGCCGCGCCTCGGCAAGTATCCGGCCGAACTCGTCGTCGACGTCTCCGGCGGCGGACCGCTCGGCCGACCGGGATGCCGCCGCGGCGGTGTAGGCCGTCGCCGCCGCCCCGGCCGTCTCGGTGACAACGGAGGTGGGGGAGTGCCCGCCCGACAGGGTGCTGTTCCCCAGAGCCCCGTCGAACAAGGCGTGGGCACGTGCCAGGAGTGCTACTTCTCCCGATTCTCGCGCCGTCATGCCTCCGCCTCCACGAAGGCCCGGACCCGCGGCAACGCACCGGGCGGGATCAGCCCCCTGTTGCGGATGTCCCACATCTCCTCGGCGGTGACGCCGAGAAGGGCCGCGACGACGGTGTCCGGCAGTCCGCTGCGCCGGCAGGCCTGATCGAATCGGGCGCTGATGCTGGCCGGCATCCGGGCCAGCAGTGTCGCCCGGATGTTCTCCAGGGTCTTGAGGTGGACCATCAGTCGGGCGGTCGATTCGGCGCCGGCGTTGACGGCGACCCGCCACGAGTTCGCGGCCAGCATCTCGGCCGTCACGCACTGAGCGATCACGGACAGAATATACGTCTCGTATTCGTTTGACGTCTCCGCTGGCAGCCGGGCGATCAACGAGTTGAGTGATTCGAGGTGCGCTTCGGCGTGTGCCTCCAGCACATCGGCGTCGGTATGGCGGTTGACGACCACCGCCCCCGACGGGCGGGGATCGGTCGGCAGGGCGGCCGGCGCGGACAGCAACTGTGCCAGTTCGGCGTCCGGATCGTCGGCGACGAGCAGGCGCGTATAGGTCCCGGGCGGAAGACCGAGTCCGTTCTCAACCTTCTGAACTGTGCCTTTGTGGGGTTTGCGCGCTCCCCGCTCCAAGTAGCTCAGTCCCATGATGCTGACGCCGGTGGCGGCTGCCAGGTCGGCAAGCGACAAATCCCGCGATTCCCGCAGCGCCCGGATGGCGGCTCCCGCCGCCTCTCGGCTCACCGTAGGGCTCCCAGCATGGCCGAATCGTACAACGAGATGTTGGTTATACGTTTCTGTGTACGTTTTCTTGTATTTAGATGGAGATATGTATACGCGTCCGTCATCGAATCTCGTTTAGGAGGCTGTGATGGACATTCGCCCGTGCTCGGCTGAACCCGACATGTGGTTCGGCTATGCCGATGACGACGCCAGTGACGGGACCGCCAAAGCCCGCGTCTACGAGCAGGCGGCCGCGAAAGCCAGGACCATTTGCCTGCGCCGCTGCCCGCTGGCCCAGCAGCGGCAGTGCGCCCGGTTGGCCGTCGAGAGCGGCGAGGAGTACGGCGTCTGGGCCGGTATCAAGCTGCCCGGCGGGCAGTACCGCAAGCGCCACGAACTGGCGGACGCCCACAACGTGCTGCGCCGGATCGCCGACGGCACGCTGAATCCGCGGGAATTGCCGGAGAGCGCCGAGTTGCTGTCCCGCACCGACGTCACCGACGAACCCGCCCCGGCGGTCGTGCACGTGCGCGTCGGACCGCCTCCGGTTGCCCGCCCGGCCGCCTGAGGTATTGCCTGACGTATCGCCGAACACGCTGCCGGTGCGTACCGGCAGGACCGGCCGCACGCAGGCAGACTGACAAGGTGCGCGGAGTAGTGGTGTTGGCGGTCGTCGGCCTGATCGGGCTGCTGCTGGCCGCCGTGACCGGAAGCACCCCGCTGGCTGTTGTGGTGATCGCGCTGGCAGCGGCGGGAATCGTTCAACTGGTGCGGGACTGGCGCCGCGAGCCGGCACCCGAACCGATTGCCCAACCGCCGGTCCCCGCCGAGGCCGCGCCCGAGAACCACGAACTGTCCGCCGACGAGTTCTCACCGGACATCTCCACCGATCCGGACGGACCGTCCTCGAACGCCCGCGCCGACTAGCGCTGCTCGCGCACCATCTCCAGCGTCCCCAGTTCCCGGATGGCACGGCTGCCACGCTCCAGCATCGCCAGAACCATGTCGTCGCCGCGCTCGGTGGCCGCCGAGAACGCGAACCCCAAGGTCGTGATCAACGGGATCTGCAGCATCCCGAATCGGTAATCCTGCCAACAGGTTTCGGTGTCATACCCGCCGACACCGAACCCGGTGAGTGCGCGGCGATAAGCCTCCACCAGCTCGCGCTCATGCCGGGCCCGCTCGTCAGGTAGCAGGCTGGTGCCGAGGAAATACGCCAGGTCGCGGGCGGGCAGGCCGACGGCCAGCGTCTGCCAGTCCACGACCGTCACCGTGCCCTCACCGAACAGGAGGTTGTCCGCCCGGTAGTCGCCGTGCAGGATGCTGAACCGGTCGGGGGAGCGCAGCAGCCAGTCGGCGATCAGGTCCGCCGATTCCAGGACCGTCGTGCGGTCGGCGTCAGCCATCCGCGCACCCAGCCTCTCGATGGTCGTCGATGCGGCCAATCGAGTGATGTCGCCGAGTCCTCGGGCGGTCGGCTCGTCCGCCTTGGGCATGACCGTGCCGGCGAACGACAGCCACGCCGGGTCGCACCACCGGGGGCCGTGCAGGCCGGCAAGCGCGATGACCGCCGACTCGGCCTGGCCCGGCGTACAGCCGCGGATCTGGTCGCCCTGCTGCGCGGGGGCCATATCGGCGAGCAGCAGAACGAACTCGGCACCGTCGTCGGCCAGCGCGCAGTGGTAGCAGCGGGGGACCGGCACCGCGACCGTGTCGGCGACGCCGGTGTAGAAGGCGTGCTCGGATCGGTAGCTCAGCGCGACCCGTTCCCGAACCGCGTCGTCCTGGGCGGGCAACTTCACCACGAACGAGTCGGGCAGGTCGGCGGGGGAGGACCCGTAGCGGGCCTCGATCCGGTAGGTGGCCCCGGTCTGCCCGGTCCCGATCGGTGTCACGTCGACGGACTCGACGGCGACCGGCTGATCCGGGCGGCTGAGGACATCTCCGAGCCACTGCGCGGTGACCTCGTCGGGCGAGCACGGAATCGCGGCCATGGCGCGATTACACCATCCCCGACCCGCGGCCGCGTCGCTACGATAAGCGCCCATGACAGCGCGCCGGTTTGTCGACCTGTCGGTTCCGCTTCAAGCCGGCATCGCCTCCGACCCGCCGGGGCACCTGCCTGAGATCGACTACTACGACCATCGGCAGACCGCCGCGGAGGTGGTCTCGTTCTTCCCCGGCGCCACCGAGGCGGACCTGCCCGACGGTGAGGGCTGGGCGATCGAACGGGTGCGGGTCACCACTCACAACGGCACCCACCTGGACGCGCCGTATCACTACGCCTCGACGATGGACGGCGGGAAACGGGCCATCACTATCGACGAGGTGCCGCTGGAATGGTGCCTGCAGCCGGCGGTCAAGTTGGATTTCCGGCACCTCCCGGATGGCTACGTCGCCACCGCCGATGACGTTGAGCAAGAACTGGACCGCATCGGCCACAAGCTGCGCCCGTTGGAAATCGTTCTCGTGAACACCAGTGCGGGAACGCATTACGGGCAGCCCGACTACGTGGGGAAGGGCTGCGGGATGGGCCGCGATGCCACGCTCTACCTATTGGAGCGCGGAGTCCGGCTGACCGGGACCGACGCCTGGAGTTGGGATGCGCCGTTTTCCTACACCGCGCAGCGCTATGCGCAGAGCCACGACGCGTCGATCATCTGGGAGGGCCACCGGGCCGGGCGCACCATCGGTTACTGCCACATCGAGAAACTGCACAACCTGGAGTCACTGCCGGCGTCCGGCTTCGAGGTGTCCTGCTTCCCGGTGAAGGTGCATGCCGCCTCAGCGGGCTGGACCCGGGCGGTGGCGATCTTCACCGAGGGCTGACCCTGACCCTGACAGTCTCGCTCCTCCGCCGCCTCGTTCCTCGGCGGCATCGTCGACTCGACTAGCCGGCGAACTTGCCGCTTCGGATGCGCTCGGCCTCCATCAGCGCCAGTTCGTGGGCCCCGGGGATGACGATGTCGGGGTCCGGTACGAAGTCCACCTCCGCTGACCGGCCCTCATAGGGCACCGCGGCGAGGATGACCTTGATGGCGTTGAGCCGGGCCTTGTGCTTGTTCTCCGAGCGAATGATGATCCACGGGGCGTCCGGGGTGCTGGTCCGGCGCAGCATCCGGTACTTGGCCTCGGTGAAATCGTCCCAGTGCTCCTGGGCCTGCACATCGATCTCGCTGAGCTTCCACTGTCGCAGCGGGTCGTCGCGGCGCCGTTCGAACCGGCGGGCCTGCTCCTCCTTGGTGACGCTGAAGTACAGCTTCACCAGGATGGTGCCCTGGCGCACGAGGTCCTTCTCGAACCCCACGACTCCCTTGAGGAAGTTTCGGTACTCCTCATCGGTGCAGAAGCCGAAGACCGGTTCGACCATTGCGCGGTTGTACCAGGACCGGTCGAACAGCACGATCTCTCCGCCGGTGGGGAACTGCGCGATATAACGCTGGAAGTACCACTGGCTGCGCTGCTCCTCGGTGGGCTTACCCAGCGCCACCACCCGGTAGTGCTTCTCGTTCATGTAGCGGGTGACCCGGCGGATGGTGCCGCCCTTGCCGGCGGCGTCGCGGCCCTCGAACAGCACGATCATCCTGCGGTTCTGCTCTTCGAGGTAGCGCTGCAGTTTGAGCAACTCTGCCTGGAGCGGTTTGAGTTCTTCTTCTTCGAGGACGCGACGGGGGAGAGCCATGCTCTCATCTTCGCGGAACCGAAATTCGCCGCGGCGCTCAGGTCGGGCTATGTTCGCGCGACGGAACCCACCCTGGGCTCAGGAGGCCGCTGCTTTCGCCGCTTCCCGGGCCAGCAGACGGTCGCGCTGCTCCTCGAACTTGTGCACCTGGCCTTCAAGTTTGGTCAGATACTCCGCCAACTGCTCGCGTCGGCGTTCGCCGGCGGAACTGAAGTCGGTGCGTTCGAAGATCCGCCACTTTCGCAAGGTCGGCGCCAAAACCTCTTCGAGATGCTGGCGCGGGTCGTAGATACCGTTCTTGGCCATCAGCACGCCGTTACGGCGGAAATTCGGCATCCCCTGACCGGGCATCCGGAAGTTCTCCACCACATCGGCCACCGCATCCAGCGCCTGGTCGGGGGCGACGTCGAGGGCGGCCTCGCACATGTTGCGGTAGAAGATCATGTGCAGGTTCTCGTCGGCGGCGACGCGCTGCAGCATCCGGTCTGCGACGGGGTCATTGCACACCTTGCCGGTATTGCGGTGGCTGACCCGGGTGGCCAACTCCTGGAACGACACGTAGGCGACTGACAGCAGGAAGTCCGTCTTGTGGCGGTCTTCCTCCTCGGCCGTCGGGGCGAACCCGTGGGTCATGTGTTCCATCCGGGCGCGCTCCAGTGCGACCGGATCGACGCCACGCGTGACGACGAGATAATCGCGGATGACGATGCTGTGCCGGGCTTCTTCAGCGGTCCAACGGCCAACCCACGTCCCCCACGCTCCGTCGAGGGTGAAGAACTCGGCGGCCTGGTGGTGGTAGGAGGGCAAATTGTCCTCGGTCAGCAGGTTGGTGATCATTGCCGCCTTGGCGACCTCGCTGAGTTGGGACTGCCCCTCAGACCAGTCGTCGCCGCCCATAGCGGCGAAGTTGCGGCCGCGATCCCACGGCACATAGTCGTGCGGATGCCACTCGGGGGCGACCGCCAGATGCCTGTTGACGTTGTCCTCGGCGACCTGCTCAAGTTCCTTGAGCAACTCCACGTCGGTGAGTACTCGCGACATCACACCTCAAACCTGACCGTTGTCATCGACTCGGCCGGCGGGCGGGTCTGCGGACTCAAGATTATGCGAAGAATCGCGGCCGGAGTCCATAAGTACAAACATCATGTCGTCGGTCACCGTGGTGTCGCTCTGAGCAACCAACCGTCCGGATTCATCACGCACGAGTCTTGCGGTCCCCAGTCATTTGGGCGGCCGCCCAGGGCTGTCCGCTCAACACGGGATCTGCACTCCTTCGTCGGTCTTGATGACGCCGTTGGCCATAGCGAGGTTTCCGCCGGTTCCGATGACGAGGCCCCGCCAAAAGAGGCGCGGTGCTGGCCGAATGCAATTTCGTTCTGCTCGATTCGAAAGCCTCGGCACCGTCGGGAGGTTGCAGCGGATATTTCATCCGGACGCCGCGGACGGTTACCCGCTTCCCGGCATTGCGCAGGTCGCGGTTGCGATCCGCGCTCCGGTCTGATGCCAGGATCGACCATCTGACGCCGAGGTCATCCCGTGAGTTCATGGCGATCCGACGGCCGACGGCATGTGCCGCCACGTCAGATCCGTGTCACGCTTGCTTCCGTGACGAAGCTTCCTCGGTTCCAGGGCTGTTGTCGGGCCTAACCGACCGACCTCCCCCAACCGTCCTAGCTTCCCCGGAGTACCCGCATGGCTCTGTTTGCCACTTCTTCCGCGCTCCCTGCCCGCAGTGTGTACCGGGAAGGTGGACTCGATGCTGTCGACCCTCGATCCCGACGCCCGGCCAGC
>CAZRFC010000066.1:0-3121 GCA_964598975.1 uncultured Mycobacterium sp.
CATCGTCGGTATGGCCTATGGCGCCTACGACGCCCACGTCGAGCATCAGGGCAAGCGGGTGCGTGCCGCGTTCGCCGGCGAGAAGGCCAAGGACGACCCGTTCGCCAAGGTGCGTATCGCCGAGGCGGCCAGCGATATCGACGCCGCCTGGCGGCAGCTGAGCGGCAACCTCGCCGAGGAGTACGCGCTGCTCTGCGAGGGCAAGCAAGTTCCGATGGAACTTCGGGCCCGGGCCCGTCGCGACCAGGTCCGGGCCACCGGTCGTGCCATCGCCTCCATCGACCGGCTCTTCGAAGCCGCCGGCGCGACCGCGCTGAACAACGACCAAGCGCTACAGCGGTTCTGGCGCGACGCACACGCCGGGCGGGTCCATGCCGCCAACGACGCCGAGCGCGCCTATGTCATGTACGGCAATCAGGAGTTCGGGCTTCCGCTCGGCGACACGATGGTCTGATGACGTCGTTCATCCGCGAGGCCGAGTCTCAGCAAGATGTGACTTTCGAGTCGACTTCGCGGTACGCGCAAGTGCGCGCAAGCGATCGCGACATGCGGTTGCACTACCACGAGGCAGGCGAGGGCAACGGTCCAACGATCGTGCTGCTGCACGGCGGCGGTCCGGGTGCGTCGAGTTGGTCGAATTTCGGCCGCAACATCGCCGTTCTGGCCCGGCGCTTCCACGTCATCGCCGTCGACCAGCCGGGGTACGGCCACTCCGACAAGCACACCGAGCACGAGCAGTACAACCGGTACAGCGCTAACGCGGTCCTGGCGTTGTTCGACCACCTCGACATCGAACGTGCTGCCCTGGTGGGCAATTCGCTGGGCGGCGGCACCGCGGTCCGGTTCGCCCTAGACAACCCGGACCGGGCCGGAAGATTGGTCCTGATGGGCCCGGGCGGCCTGAGCGTCAATCTTTTCGCCCCTGACCCCACCGAAGGCGTCAAACTTCTCGCCCGGTTCAATGCCGAGCCCACCCGGGAGAACATGGAACGCTTCCTGCGGATCATGGTCTTCGACCAGAAACTGATCACCCCGGAGTTGGTCGACGAACGCTTCGCCATCGCCAGTTCGCCGGAGTCCCTGGCCGCGACCCGCGCCATGGGCAAGTCTTTCACCGGACCGGACTACGAACTCGGCATGATGTGGCGGGACGTCTACAAACTGCGCCAGCGGGTGCTGCTGATCTGGGGCCGCGAGGACCGGGTCAACCCACTCGACGGTGCACTGGTCGCGCTCAAACAGATTCCCCGGGTTCAACTCCACGTTTTCGGGCAATGCGGTCACTGGGCTCAGGTCGAGAAGTTCGACGAGTTCAACAAGCTGACCATCGACTTCCTGGGAGGCCAATCGTGAACGGCATCCGGTCCCTCGGCTATCTGCGGATCGAATCCACCGACGTCCCGGCCTGGAGGGAGTACGGACTCAAGGTGCTCGGCATGGTGGAGGGCAAGGGCTCCATTGACGGTGCCCTCTACCTGAGGATGGACGACTTCCCGGCCAGGCTGGTCATCGTTCCGGGTGACCATGACCGGCTCTCCGAGGCAGGTTGGGAATGCGCGAACGCCGAAGGGCTGCAGCGGGTTCGGGAAGCGCTGGATGTCGAGGGCGTGCCCTACAAGGAGGCCACCGCGGCCCAACTCGCTGACCGGCGCGTCGACGAGATGATCACCTTCGCCGACCCGTCCGGGAACCGACTGGAGGTGTTCCACGGCGCCGCGCTCGAACACCGCAGGGTGGTCAGCCCGTACGGGCACAAGTTCGTCACCGGCGAGCAGGGCCTCGGGCATGTGGTGCTGTCCACCCGGGATGACGCCGAGTCGCTGCATTTCTACCGCGACGTGCTCGGTTTCAGACTGCGGGACTCCATGCGACTGCCCCCGCAGTTGGTGGGCCGACCCGCCGACGGCCCGCCCGCCTGGCTGCGGTTCTTCGGTTGCAACCCGCGGCACCACAGCCTGGCGTTCCTGCCGATGCCCACGCCCAGTGGGATCGTGCACCTGATGGTCGAGGTGGAGAGCAGTGACGACGTCGGTCTCTGCCTGGACCGCGCGCTGCGGAGAAAGGTCCCGATGTCGGCGACTCTGGGCCGCCACGTCAACGACAAGATGCTGTCGTTCTACATGAAGACACCGGGCGGCTTCGACGTCGAATTCGGTTGCGAGGGGCTCGAAGTCGAAGATCACGACTGGGTCGCCCGCGAGAGCACCGCAGTCAGCCTATGGGGCCACGACTTCAGCATCGGCTCTTACGGCAACAAGTAGCTGATGGCTGAGCCGATCGACCCCCGGGTTTTTCGCCATGTCCTCGGGCAGTTTTGCACTGGGATCACCATCATCACCACCATGCACGACGGAGTACCCAACGGCTTCGCCTGCCAGTCCTTCGCGGCGCTGTCCCTCGACCCGCCACTGATCCTGTTCTGCCCCAACAAAGTATCCCGTTCGTGGAAGGCCATCGAGGCCAGCGGGCAGTTCTGCGTCAACGTGCTGACCGAGAAGCAGCGGGAGACCTGTGCTCGGTTCGGTTCGAGGGAGCCCGACAAATTCGCCGGTGTGGATTGGCACCTGTCCGAACTGGGGTCCCCGGTGCTGGACGGTTCGCTGGCTCACATCGATTGCACTGTGGATTCGGTGCACGACGGCGGCGATCATTTCGTCGTCTTCGGCGCGGTGCAGGCACTGTCGGAGGTTCCGGCGGTCAAGCCGCGGCCGCTGTTGTTCTACCGGGGCGAATACACCGGCATCGAACCCGATAAGACCACCCCGGCCCAGTGGCGCGACGATCTCGAGGCGTTCCTCACCACCACCACACCGGACACCTGGCTGTAGGGCGGCGTCTAACCCGCGAGCAGACGCAAAATCGCACGATTGGAGGCAATTCCGTGCGACTTTATGTCTGTTCGTCGATGAAGGCGATGATGGCCGCGGCCACTGCTGCATGCGAGCTGTCGTTGAGGACGTCGTGGCGCGTGCCCGGGAATTCCAGGTACCGCAACGCCGGAATCTGGTCGGCGTAGGCGCGCACTGCCCCAGGCGCGGCGATCGGGTCGATCGCGCCGTGCACCGCCAAGGTGGGCACCGTCAGGTTCGGCAGTTCCGAACCGAAGCGATCCCAGGCCCGG
>CAZRFC010000066.1:3131-8853 GCA_964598975.1 uncultured Mycobacterium sp.
CAGTTCACGGGTCAGGTTGCGGCTGTCGGCAGTGGTGAATGCCAGCGGATCGTTCTCGATGCAGTCCAGGTAGAACGGGTCGCTGGACAGCCCGGTCGCATCCAGGTTCATGGCTGTGTTGAGGTCGACCAATTCCGGGATCGGTACCAGGGGCGCCCCCGAGATGATTCCGGCCCGATACCGGCCGGGCTGCTCCAGCAGTCGGAACAACGTCACCACCGCTCCGTACGAATGCCCCTGTGCAACAAGGGGAATTCCGGGAGTCTCCCGTTCCGCCAACTCCGTCAGCTGCTCGGCCAGGGCGGAGGAATCCTCCAACGCACCGAACTGCCCGCGCACGCCCGGTGATAACCCGTGCCCCAGCTGGTCGACGACCCAGAGGTCGATGCCGGCGGCGTTGAGCGCAAAGCCGTACCGGTCATACAGCCCGGCGTGTTCACCGAATCCGTGCAGGAACACCACCGCGGCCCGTGGCGCGGCAGTGGACCAGTGCCGGTAGTACACGCGGCCGCGGGCGTCGTCCAGGAAGGGCATTCGCCCACCCTATTCGGCTACCTCGCAGTAGCCCGGACCGGTTGGGGCTAGTCGTCGAAGGCGTTGAGGATCTGGGTGTACACCAGATCCCTGTCCTGGTATTCCCCACCCGGGAGGATCTGGGGCTTCATGTTGATCCTCGTCCACACGAGGCCGGTGACTTCCCCGTTGAAGGTGGCCTGCAGTTGCCCTGTCGTCGGGTTGACGGTTCCTCCGGTCGGCTTCACCAGACGGTCCGGCAGTGAGTAGAAGGTCAGGCTGTTGTCCTGGTTGATCGTGTAAGACCCCAGCCATTCATTACCCGCGTTGTAGAGCCCACCGCTGACCAGTGGCCGTGTGGTCACCGTGAACGGCATTGTCACCGTCGTGGCGCCACGCCCTTCGACCTTGTCGCTATCGAGGCTGCCGACCGCCGGTGAGCCGGTCTGGTATGCCACCGAGAGCGTCGGGTTGTACTCGGTGGTGTTGTAACTCGGCCGGTCACGGCCCAGGGACCAGAACGACAGCAGGCCGACACCATTGTCGAGAGCCCACCGCATGACGGTGGTGGCCCCGCCCAATCCGCCCACCTGGGCGGGGGTAATGGCCTCGACGACGGCGGCATCGTAGGCCTGGTATCCGTCCGGGATGGTGTATCCGGGCTCGTACACGGTGTCGTCCTGGCCGATCATCAGGGTGACGCCCAGTTTCTGGAAGGCGTCGGCGCGGTCGACTGCCAGACCGTAGTCGACCAGATATTGCACCGCTCCCTTGATCGGGAAATTCGGGTCCACGGTGATCCCGGTATCGGCCTCGCCGATCAGCATGTCGACCATGTCTTGGTCCTTGGCGAGCATGTACTCGTAGGTCGTCGGCCCGTAGTCGAACGCCATCATGTTCCACGTGCTGATCTTCACCCCGGTCGCTGCGGCGTCCTGGATGAGTCGGCCCGGGTTGGAGCGCGGATCCCATCCGGTGTTCGGGCCGATCGGCAGGACGTAGGACAGTTCCATCTCGGGGAAGGTCTGGTCTTGCTGGATGGACGCGAACACCCGATTGCGTTGGTTGTTGATGCCTGCGGATGCGAATTCCAGTGCGTTGCCCTCGATGTCGAGGTCGAAGTGCCGGACCCCCAGTTTGTAGAAGTAGTCGATCGCTTCGGTGTAGGCCTTCTTCATCTGATCGAAGCCCACCTGCAGGCCGTAGCTGAGTTCGATGCTGGCCGGGCCGTAGACGCCGGGGTTCAACGGCAGGTCGAACTCGAGGGTGACGCTGGTGCCGTCGGCGGCGATCGTTCCGGACGTGGCCATGGGCACCTCGTAGGTCACCTGCCGTTTGAAGGTGAACGTGCCGTCTTTGTCGACCGTGTAGGTCTGAGTGGTGCCGCCGAAGAACTTCACCTGTCCGCTGATGCTGCCGGGTTCCATCCCGGCCAAGTCGATGGGCTTGTCCAGCAGGAACACCGCCGAGTTTTGTCCGGCGTCACCGACCGGGCCGCTGCGGGCGGTGGCAGCCTTGCCGTTGAGCTGGCCGATCTCCACCCCGTTGTTGCAGGCGGTGATCCCGCCGAACGAGACGATGGCCTCAAACCCGATTTCGGGGCCGGTGGCGATTCCGATCTCGCGCGCGATCCGCTGTCCCTGTTCGGAGCTGAATCTGATGTTGCCGTTATCCGTAACGGATGGTTTGGCGCTGCCCCAGACGAGGGGACCGCCGGCACCGTCCTGGTTCACGAAGGCCAGCGTCCCGGCCTCGATGCCAGTCTTTTCGATGGTGGCCAGCAGGCTGGGTTTGCCGGGCTTATCGGGATCGGTGCTGTCGTTCATATACCAGGTGTATTCCTGCTGCTGTAGCGACCCCATGTCGATATAGGGGGCGAACACCCGCTTGGGAGGCGTGCAACTGGAGGCGCCGCCAGTTTCGCGGCACCCATCGGTGCCGTCTGTTCCCGCCGTTCCGTTACGGGGGAACAACACCATGATCCGGCCCATACCGGCCAGTCCACCTGCTCCGCCGAGCCCGCCGAGACCGGCGCCGGAGGCGTACCCGCCGTCCCCGCCGTCTCCGCCGTCGCCGCCCGCACCGAAGATCCGGCTGCCGTTTCCGCCCGCGCCGCCGGCACCGCCATCGCCGCCGTTGAGTGCGCTGGTGGTTCGCAGCATGAGAAGCTGCCCGCCGTCGAACACCTCGAAGCCTTCCGGGGCCGGGCCTTCCTGTCCGGAGACCAGTTCGTAGACGAGATCATTGTCGAGGGTGTTGGCCTGCACATCGAACAGCCATGAACCGTGACCGTAGAAGTCCGACACGTCGATGATCCCGCTGGATTCCCAGGTGCCGCCCAGCGACGGGTTCTTCGGATCGGTGGTCGGCCAGATCGGCTCTGCCGGCAGTTGGCTCAGTTGGGCCAGTCCGGTGATCTCGCCGGTTGTGACGTTGTAGGACCAGATCCGGCCTTCACCGGTGGTGAAGGGCCCCTGGCCGCGGGACTCGCGGTTGATGTTCTCCTGAATCATCAGGTTGCCCTGAAGGTCGATGGCGATATTGTCGGGATTGATGACCGGTTCGTAGATCGTCTCGGCCTGAATCAGAGTGGTCAGCCCCGCACCGGCGAGCGGATCGACCGGGTCGTTCATCCGCAGTTCGTAGGTCCGGCCGAACACGTTGGGGCTTGTCGCGGCCGTCCCGTTGCCGGTGGTGGTGAAGTAAACGACCCCGGCTTCGGTACGGCTGGTCGCGGCGTCCTCGACGCGGACGAAGTCGAAGGCCTCGATGGACTGGACGTAGGATTCCAGGCCAGCCTCGTTGCCCTCGGCGATCGCCCGGGGGATCTGGACCCATTCGCCTTTCAATGTGCCGTCGCCGATGCCGAACTGGCCCTCGCCCTCCATGTCAGGGTCAAGGGCACGGAATACGTAGAGGTCGCCGCTGGTAAGTCCATTGCGCACAATGGGATTCGGGTCGTCGGGCATTTTGGTTCCGGCCCACAGGTAGAGCTGGCTGTCGAGGGTGCCGCGGTCCTCGGGAAGCAGAACGTAGGTCTTGGACGCGTCGGCGGTGGGAAGCACCACCCCGTTCTCCCGCTGGAAGTGCCCCATCTGGGGCAACGCGTAGGCCACCCCGTCGGCGACGACGACGGTCTGGCCGCCGAGTCCGTCGAAGGTGGGATCGAGGTTGCCGTCCTCCTCGCCGGTGAAGTAGATCCGGTCAAGAAGACCCGACTCGGGGCCACCGAGGAAGCCCGAGCAGAACTTGGCGAACTTCCAGGTGTTGGTGTTCAGGTCCCGCCACTGCGCGGTCCGATCGATAAAGGTCTGGGTGTCGGGATCCCACTGCTTGGCCTGGGTGAAGGCCAGATCCCCGGAGACGACGTTGCCGTTTGTCGGATCGAGGATGAATTCGCTGACGTAGGCGCCCTTGATGCCGGCCTCGCCGACGACGGGGGCGGTGTAGATGATCCCGTTCCGGCCGTCGCCGAACTCGTGGTTCATGAACAGGTGGATCTGGCCCTGTTCGTCGCCGTAGATGCCCATGCCGTCTGGAATGCCGGTGAGTCGGTAGCCATCCGGTGTCGACGTAGAGGTACGGGTCACCGTTTCGCCCACACTCAGCAGTTGCTGCAGTTCGACGCGAGGTTTGGTGGGAATGGCGTAGGGCAGTTGGTCGGTGCCCGGCTCATTACCGAAAACGCCTCCGTCAGCGCCCTTTCCGCCCGCGCCGCCGTTCCCGCCGCGCCCGAATACCGACAGCAGGCCGACGTCGCCACCGGCGCCGCCGTTTCCGCCGTATCCGGCGACGGCCTCGGCGTCGCCGCCCGCGCCGCCTCGCCCGCCGTTGCCGATGAACAGGCCGCCGCGCCCGCCGGCGCCACCGGACTGGCCGGCGTATCCGTCGCCGCCGTTTCCGCCTTGGCCGAACCAACCTGCGGCGCCGCCGGTTCCACCGTTGTAGCCGTTTCCGCCGTTGCCGAGCACTCCGCCGTCGCCCCCATTGCACACGGTCTGGCCGGCACATGTCGTGGCGTCGTAACTGAATCCGTTGCCGATCAGAAAACCGGCGTCCGGATGATCGGCGGTGCCGTTGCCGATGAACTTCCGGACGAAGTCGGCGAGCAGTCGATCGCCGCGGGCCTTCGCCGGCTCACCGGTGGTCACCACAGAGGCTTTCGCGACCGCAGCGGCGGCCTGGAACTCTCGGCGGGCGAACGCGGCTGCCGCCCAGGCCAAGGGTGTGGCCGCAGGGCTGTCGGTGCCGCCGGCGGCGCCAAGCCTTCCCAGCAGATCGGACCCGCTGGCCGACACCGCGTCGGGGACGGCCGCGGTCATCGCCGGTGCAGCCGCGGCCGGGCGCCCTGAGGACGCGAACAATGCTGCCGGTGAGTTGCTGCGGGTGGAGCGCTGGAATGCGGTGACCGTCGGGCCTGCCGCGGGTGCCGGCACAGCCACCGCGACGGGCAGTTCCACGGTTGTGTCGGTGCTGCTGGCCGAGGAGGGCTGCGGTGCCGTCGGCGCGATGCGCGGCGCGACCACTACCGCGGCCGGCGCCAGCGTGCCGGGAGGGGCGGAATCCGCTGCCGCGGATCGCCGCGCACGAGGTGCGGGTTCCTGCGCCGGTGCGGTTCGCGAGCCCCTGGCAGAGCGAGTCGTCGACCTGGAAGCGGTGGAACCCAATGCCCGAGGCGGCCCCGCAGGCCGCGCTGCGGACCCGTTGGCGCTGGAATTGGCATCGTTGGCCGTTTCGGCGCCGGCCACCGTCGGCACCGAGGCGATCGCCACACCTACGCCCAGCGCTACTGCCAGGGCGCCCACCCGACCGACGTAGCGTGCGGACATCGAATCCGAAACAACTGCCATGCTCGCCCCTTGATAGCCAAGGCCCGATTCGCCCAGAGCGAACGGACAGGATTCATACAGTAGGAATGTTTCGCGACACGGAAGGACAGTTACGGACCTTCGTAATCTTTTGGGTGACCTTTGTCCTTCGCTGCGGTTTTCGACGCGCGCACTATCGGCTGAGCCAGGTCCCCAGACGCCGCAGCGCTTCATCGATGTCGGCCGCCGGTCCGGCGAAGGACAGTCGGACGAAGGAATTGCCGACCACGGTGTCGAAGTCCACGCCGGGCGCGATCGCCACTCCGGTATCGGCGAGCAACTTCTCGCAGAACCGCAGCGAGTCGTCAGTGAAGTCGGAAACATCGGCGTAGATGTAGAAC
>CAZRFC010000066.1:8863-14549 GCA_964598975.1 uncultured Mycobacterium sp.
GCAGGTGCCAGCCTGGTGAGGCCCAGGTCCTGCAGACCCGCGATCAGGGTCTCACGGTTGGCGGCGTAGTGATCCAGATGCCCCTGCGCCTCGGCGATCGCCTCCGGTGTGAAAGCGGCCAGCGCGGCGTGCTGGGCCAGCACCGGTGGGCAGATGGTGAAGTTGCCGGTGAGGCGGTCGACCGCACGACGTAACTCGGCGGGCACGAGCAGCCAGCCTAACCGCCAGCCCGTCATCGCGAAGTACTTCGAAAAGCTGTTCACCACAACGGCATTGCGCGACGTTTCCCACGCGCATGAGGTCTGCGGGGCTCCCGGGTACACCAGGCCGTGGTAAACCTCATCGCTGATCAGTCGGACCCCTTCGGCGTCGCACCAGTCTGCGATGGCGGCCAGTTCGGCTGGCGGTATGACCGTCCCGGTCGGGTTTGCCGGACTGGCGACGATCACCCCCTTGATCGGTGGGTCGAGTGCGGCGAGCATCCCCACCGTCGGCTGGAAGCGGGTCTGAGGTCCGCACTCGATCTGCACCACTTCGCAACCCAGCGCCGAGAGGATATTGCGGTAACAGGGGTAGCCGGGGCTGGCGATCGCCACCCGGTCACCGGCGTCGAAGCAGGCCAGGAAAGTGAGTAGGAACCCGCCGGAGGATCCTGTCGTGAGTACGACATCGTCAACCCCGACATCCATGCCATAGCGGCTCCGGTAGGAGTCGGCGATGACCTGGCGCAGCTCTGGAATGCCCAGTGCCACGCTGTATCCCAGCGGCCCGCTGCGCAGCGCTCGCTCCGCTGCGGCGAGGACTGGTTCCGGGGCGCCCGCAGCAGGTTGGCCCGCGGAGAGGTTCACCAGGTCGGAGTGGGTTCGTTGGCGTTCGGCGGCAGCCAGCCACACATCCATCACGTAGAACGGCGGGATTCCGGCCCGGAGCGCGACGTTAACTAGAAAACCTCCGCTTCCAGTGCGCGCAACTGGTCCCGCGGCGATCCGAACAGGTGTGCGCCGCCATGCGCGCGTTTGAAGTACAGGTGCATATCATGTTCCCAGGTGATGGCGATTCCGCCGTGCAGTTGGATCGCCTCGCCGGCCACCGTGCAGAACGCCTCGCTGGCCGCCAGCCTGGCGAGCCGGGCGTTGCGGGGGCCCGGTTCTGTCACCGCTTCGGCAACAACGGCCCGCGCCGCTTGGACTGCGACATAAAGGTCGGCCATTCGGTGCTTGAGTGCCTGGAAGCTGCCGATCGGTCGGCCGAACTGCACGCGCTGTTTGGTGTAGGCCACAGTGCGCTCCAGGCATTGGGACGCCGCTCCGATCTGTTCGGCGGCCAACAGGATGGCGGCGGTGTCGGCGATCCCGGGATCGGTGCCGATGACTATGGCTTCGCCTGGGCTGACGTGGGCCAGTCGGCGGGTGGGATCCAGGGTGCTTGCGGGCTGGACGGTCACATCGCCCCACCGCTCGATGCGACCCTCCTCGACAGCCAATACGACGTCGGCAACGTCACCGTTGAGGACGTAGTCGCGGTCGAACACCACCGTCCCGATTGCCGCTCCGGCCGCGAGCTGTTCAAGGATCTCCGGGTCTGGATTGTCGGCATGCAACATGGCCAGTTCGGCGAGGGTGGTACCCAGCAGCGGAGTGGGCACGAGAGCGCGACCGAGTTCCTCCAGAACCACTGCAGCGTCGGCTAATTCGCCCCCGGCTCCGCCGAACTGCTCCGGAACCAGCAGAGCGGCAACCCCGACCTGCTCGCACAGCATCGCCCACAGGGCCTCGTCATAGCCGGGTTCGGAGTCCATCGCTCGGCGGACCGCGGGAGAGTCGGCGTGCTTGTCCACCAGGGCCGCAACGGTCTGGCGAAGCAGTCGGCGTTCTTCGCTCACGATTCCTCCGGAAGTCGATTGCACAATCCCGCCAGAACGCGGAGCCGATGACTGGCGGGATCGCCCCAGGCCGAGCGAAGAGCCTGCACCCGCAGCAGCAACTGGGACAGGTCGTGTTCGGCGGTGTAGCCGATTGCGCCGTGGGTCTGCAGCGACGCGCGGGCAGAAAGTAGCGCGGCGTCGGACGCGGCGGCCTTGGCGGCGCTGACATCGCGCGGAGCGTCGGCAGAGTTGTCGGCCAACGACAGCGCCGCGCCGTACAACAGGGGACGGGCCAACTCGATTGCGATGTGAACGTCGGCCAACTTGTGTTTGACCGCTTGATAGCTGCCGATCGGGCGGCCGAACTGGGTGCGTTGCTTTGCGTACTCGACCGCCATGTCGAGCATCGCCTGGCCGGCCCCGACCAACTGCGCCGCGGTGGCCAGTGCGCCAAAGTCGAACGCGCGGGCGGTGTCGGCGGCGCGGCTGTGCCCGGACGGTGACACCTCGAACAGCCGACGGCTGGGATCCACCGACGGCCGCCCCGCCGTCGCTGTCGCGTCAGTGACCGATCCATCGGATGCCAATAGGACCAGTCCGGCGAATTCGGCGTCGACGGCGAACGGAACACCCGGGGGCATGGCCACCGTGGCGATCACCTCACCGGATGCCAGATCGGCGGCCCGGTCGTCTCCTGCCAGCAGAACCGGTGCCACCGCGAGGGATTCGGCTACCGGTCCGGGCACGCACCAGTGACCCAGGCGTTCGAGCGCGACGACGAGATCAACCGGATGCGCGCCGATCCCGCCGGAGTCTTCGGGCACGGCCAGTGCCGTCACGCCCAGATCGGCCAACCGGCCCCACACCTCTCGGCCGGGACCGGTGGCCCCCTTATTCCATGCCCGCACGGCGCCGGGCACATCGCCGCTGCCCAGCGCCGCGTCGATGCTGGCGGCGAAATCCCGTTGCTCGGAGTCGAGGGCAAATCTCACTTCGCGGCCTCTCGGGGTAGTCCGAGGAGGCGCTCGGCGATGATGTTGCGCTGAACCTCGTTGGTGCCGGCGTAAATCGGGCCGCCGAGGGCGAACAGGAGCCCATCGGTCCAGGGGTCGACGACCTCGGCTTCCGGGCCGCGCAGATCCAGTGCTGTCTGGTGCAGAGCGACGTCAAGGTCGGACCAGAACACCTTGGTCACAGACGATTCCGCGCCGAGTTCGCCGCCCTCCGACAGTCGGGTCACCGTGCCGAAGGTATGCAGCCGGTAGGCCTGCGCCTTGATCCAGGCGTCAGCCACCTGTTCGGCGAATCCCGGCTCGCTGCCCCGTTCCCGCCATTGGGCGACCAGTCGTTCGGCGGGTGCGACGAACCTCGCCGGGCTGCGCAACGACATCCCCCGCTCATTGCTGGCGGTGCTCATCGCCGCCCGCCATCCATCGTGCACGGCACCGATCACGTCGGTATCCGGGACAAACACGTTGTCCAGGAAGATCTCCCCGAAACCGGTGTCGCCGCTGAGTTGTTCGATCGGCCGTACGGTGACGCCGTCGGCCTTGAGATCGAACATCACGTAGGTCAGTCCACGGTGTCGCTGCGCCTCGGGGTCCGAGCGGAACAGTCCGAAGCCGCGGTCGCCGAACGGTGCCCGGCTACTCCAGATCTTCTGCCCGTTGAGCAGCCACCCGCCGTCGGTGCGGGTCGCGGTGGAACGCAGCGACGCCAGGTCGCTGCCCGACTCCGGCTCGGACCAGGCCTGTGCCCAAATCTCCTCGCCGCTGGCCATTTTCGGCAGTACCCGGTCCCGTTGTTCATCGGTGCCGTGGGCGAACAGGGTCGGCGCCAGCATCGAGGTTCCGTTCGCACTCGCCCGACCCGGTGCCCCCGCCCGGAAATACTCCTCTTCGAACACCACCCACTGCAGCAGCGTGGCGTCTCGGCCGCCGTAACACTGCGGCCAGGTGATCACCGAGAGTCCGGCGTCGAACAGCACACGATCCCAGCGCCGATGTTGGGCGAACCCTTCGGCGTTGTCGTAGGACTTGGTCGGGAACTCGTGGCGGTTCGCCGCCAGAAACGTCCGCACCTCGTCGCGGAACGCCAAGGTGGCGTCATCGTAGGACAGGTCCATCACGGCATCTTTCGCAGTTCGGTTTTAAGGACCTTGCCGCCGGCGTTGCGCGGCAGCACGTCCAGGAAGACCACCGACCGCGGCGCCTTGAAGTTCGCCAGATGCTCTCGGCTGAATTCGATGACTCCCGACTCGTCGATGTCGGATCCGGGGCGGCGGACCACGAATGCCCGGCCGACTTCCCCGAGACGTTCATCGGGAAACCCGATTACCGCAACATCAGCGACACCCTCCATGCGGGCCAGGGTCTGTTCCACCTCGGCGGGATAGACGTTGAAGCCCCCGCAGATGTACATGTCCTTGAGTCGGTCGGTGATTCGCAGGTTTCCCGACGCATCGACGGTGCCGACGTCGCCGGTGTGCAGCCAACCGTCGGTGTCGATGGCCTCGGCGGTGGCCTGCGGGTCGTCGAGATAGCCCAGCATGACGTTGGGGCCCCGCAGTAGCACCTCGCCGGCACCGGTGTCATCGGATGGACCGATGCGCAACTCGAAGTCGGCGATCGGGCGTCCGCAGGTGTTTGCGACGGTCACCGGGTCATCCTCGGCGCGACACATCGTGCCGAACCCGCTGGCTTCGGTCAGTCCGTAGGCCGTCAGCACGATGTCGAAGTCGAGTTCGCTCTGCATGCGTTCGATGAGCACCACCGGTATGGTTGCCGCGCCGGTGACGGCGAACCGCAGCGAGGTCAGGTCGTAGTCGGTGCGGGCGGGATGGTCCAGCAGGGTCTGGTAGATCGTCGGCGGGCCGGGTAGCACCGTGATCCGTTGCGCCTGGACTGTTCGCATCGCTTGCTCGGCGTCGAAGGTCAGTTGCGGAATGAGCGTCGCCCCGGTCTGCAGGCAGGCCAGAATCCCGGCCTTGTAGCCGAAATTGTGGAAGAACGGATTGATGCACAGATAGCGGTCGGAACTGGTCAGCTCGCCGCACTCGGCCCAGGACGCGGACGCCGACAGGGACTGCCGGTGCGCGCACAGCACCCCCTTGCTACGACCGGTCGTGCCGGAGGTGAACAGGATGTCGGCGACGTCGTCGGGTTGTACTGCCGCCGCTCGGGCGTCGATGTCCCCCGGCGGAATCTGCGGCCCGCCGAGGAACGCGTCCCAGGTGCCGTCCGCGGCGTCGACCGGGATCCGCACGATGTGACGCAACGCCGGCAGTGCACGCCGGTCCAGTTCGGCGACGCGATCGGCGCCCAGGAATCGGCCCGACCCGAACAGCAGTGGCGCCCGGGTGCGGGCCAGGATGTCGGTCGCCTCCTCGGCGGTGTAGCGGGTGTTCAACGGCACCAGCACCGCGCCCGCGTAGTGCGTCGCCAGGCATGCGACTACCCAGTGCCAGGTATTGGGCGACCAGATCGCCACCCGATCCCCTGGGGCGACACCCGCGCCGGCGATCGCGGCGGCGGCCCGGCGGACCTCGGCGCGCAGTTCGGCGAAGCTCAAGGAGCGGTCCGGGGTGACCAGTGCGGGATGATCGGCGAGGTCGAGTGCCATCCGGTCGAGTACCGCCGGGGTGGTGAGCCGGCCGCGCGCAGTCATCGCCGCTCCCTGTGCACGATGCCCGATCCGAACGCCGTGATGCGTGTGGCGAGTCCTCGAGCGAGTCAACAAAGCAAGTGCTTGGTAGGGTAGCCTACGACGGTGATCACGGTCGAGGAGTTCCGGGCGGAGGTCCGTGACTGGCTGGCCGGGAAC